>CAYZPB010000102.1:0-2503 GCA_964480445.1 uncultured Caryophanales bacterium | reverse complement strand
CTCTTATTTACTTATATGATACTTATAATTAGACCATTTGAAACCTGTCAGGTCTTTTCTATGATCTTGACCTGACAGGTTTCTCCGACTTTATTTAAAACACACTTTCCACTTATTCCAGGCAAGTAGGATAAAAAAGAATCATCCAACCTGTAAGTGTCGGTTTATTCGTATCCAGGTACTCAACCCCGTATTATTTTAGAAGGAAATTGTCTTTATCTTGCCGTGATAATTTGTGCGGTAGCCAGTTGGCTGCCTGATCTGTCATCTTTTCAGTAGCTGCTTTTCTGAGCAACCATTCCAGATATTTGTGGATGCACAACCGGTGATTGTTTGCCGTGATGATGATACTGTACAAACAGGCCAGGTTTTGTGCCGTATCATGGTTTTTGGCAAATAAATAATTCTTCCTGCCCAGAGCTAGGGGACGTACCATGTTCTCGATATAGTTGTTATCTATCTCCAGTTTGCCGTCCTGAGTGTATGCACATAGCCCTTCCCATCTATTCATCGAATAGGCAATTGCTTTGCCGAGAGGGCTTTTGGGCAATACAGTCCTTTGGAGCAAGAGTTCATTCATCCATTCCTTCAATTCCGCCAGGATGGGTACCGCTATTTCCTGCCTCTTCTCATAGCGTGTGGCATAATCTGCATTTTCTTCGCGAAGTTGTTTTTCCAGGTAGTATAGCTTGCCTACTTTCGATAGATAATATTTCGCCTCAGGCGGATCACTGTTCGAAGCTTCCACAAATTTGCGCCTGGCGTGTGCCATACAGTTGATCAGCTTCATTTTAGGGTTTGATCTGGCCACACTTTCATAGCCTTCATACCCGTCAGCCTGCAATATACCTCCATATTGACCAAATAATTCATGCGCTACCCGGTGCTGCCGGCTAAAATCGTAATGAAACAGGGTGGTTTGATTCTCCGGATTGTGGATCAGCCACATATAACCCGTATGCGATGCCCCGGGTTTATCGCCTTGCAACACCTTCAGCGTGCTTTCATCCCCCTGTAAGTAAGGGGAGCTTAGCAAATCCTGCCGAAGTAAATGATGCAAGGGCATCAAGGCTTCGGCTGACCGATGGATCCAATTGTGCAGGTTCTTACTCTTGATAAAGTTTATACCGATCTGTTTGTATTTGCTTATCAAACGGTATACCGGTGTGTGGTGCAGAAACTTTTCTTCTATGATATGAGCCACCAGACTCTCATCCACCATCCCTTTGGGTATCAGTCGCGGGGGAATCTCTTGTTGCAACACCGACTTTGAGGGCTGCTCTGCAGCGGCCTCTTTCTTACATACCCATTTGGGACGTGTGATCCGTTTGACATAAATCTCTCCAGGCTTATAGGCCAGTATTTCGGTTATATCCTCTCCGATCTTTTCGTATTGGTCTTCCTCTACTCCTTCTGGATTAAGTATCTGATCCTCCCGTGGCAGATCAGCAGGGAAAATAACCCGCGAAGGCTTTTTCCTGACTTTGGTTTTTTCATGAGCCTGGACCTTTACTTTATTAACCTGGGGCTTCTCCTCCACTTGTTCATCTTCAAACAGCTTCATTTGCCCATCATCATAATACAGGGACTTACTACGTTCAGAGCTTCGGCCAAAGATCAAATTTTTGAGTCGGGACAGCTCAAGAGTTGCATATTGCAACTCAAGTTTCAGCGCCTGGATTTCGGCTTTCAGCTGGATGTTTTCCGCCTCCAAAGTCATGCCTTAAAGATAAGACTTTCTCCTTTATCCACCTAACTTATAGCGTTTTCTTTTGATGATTTTTTGAATTGAAATGCCCCGCAAAATCAGTAATAGTTTTTCATAACTAATCCGGTAATCCGGCCCCTGATCCGGATGTTCAAAAGTCCCTTGTTCGAGTCGCTTATAATAGATACTCAGTCCGTCACCCTCCCAGCAAAGAATCTTCATATGGGTCGCCCGCTTATTGATAAATACATAGCCCACGTTCTCTTGTATTTCCATATTCATCTTGTGGCGTACCACTCCACACAAGGTGTTGAAACTCTTACGCATATCCACCGGGCAATTGTACAGATAATACCGCCGTGTGCTTTCAAACATCACTCAATAGTTTTAACAGCCTGCCATCCAGTTCCCTGTCCAGTTGTATGCGAATCCCGTTGGGTAAATAAATAGTCGTCCTCCCAGCTACATCTCCAAAGTCAGGGAGGGTCACTTCTACAAAGGAGCCCGACTGAGGCTTAGATGAATTTTCGTCCACATTATCTTTATACCGGCGACGCCAGTTTTGAAATGTATGGTAATTGATGGAATGCTTTTCACAATATGCAGCTATCGTCAGCCTGCTCATGGATTGTCGCTTCAGATGTTGTTTCCTTTCTGCTTTTGTATATCTCATCCCTTTTTGAGGGTAAATATATCTGATCCGCTGAGATCTAACTATACGGGATAGAGTACGTGCTTACCTATATTCAGTAAAAGTATTATCTTGGAAGTAAAATAAATCGGAAATGACAGTCA
>CAYZPB010000101.1:0-2549 GCA_964480445.1 uncultured Caryophanales bacterium | reverse complement strand
GTTAAAACGTTGATTAATCTCAGCAACAACTGCAAGATACTGCTCAATTAATGACCAATCGACTTGTAATTTCTCAGTTGCTGTCTCTTCACGGTCAAAAGATAAGTATAAATCAATCCGTCCACGAGTTGTATACTCCTTGATTTTCTGTCGTAATTGCTCTTCCATTGCAAAAAAATCCTTAGGCATTTTAAAAGAAATATCCTGATACCTATGATTTACACTTCGAAGCTCGGCCGTAATCTTTAAATTATCTAGCATTCCCTCCGCACGACCAAAGCCAGTCATACTTTTTATCATCTTTTTTCAACCTCGTCTCTAAGCTAAAACTCAAAATTATATTGAGCTATCCTTTCACGAATTTCTTCGATAACACGCTTCTCATCCGCCTCGTCTTTTGCAACAAAAGTAACAGAAAAACGCACATAGTTCCCTGCATCATCCCAGGGAACGGTAGATATCAGTGCTTCTTTTATTAAAAATTGCGAGAATTCTTCACCGCTATTAAAGCGAACACCATTTTTTATGCCTTTAGGGATTTTCACATAAAGAAAAAATGAACCCTTGGGTTTAGACGCATTAAAGCCTAAGTCACGTAATACCTCTACAAGCTGGTCATGACGGCGCGAATACTTTGCCGCAGTCTCCTTAGTAATTTGCGGATTATCTAAGGCATAGATGCCGGCCTCTTGAATCGCCAAAAATTGACCAGAATCTGAATTGTCCTTAATATTAGCAATCGCCTTCACAACCAACTCATTGCCGGTTACAAAACCTAGGCGCCAACCTGTCATATTATATGATTTCGATAGTGAGTGAATCTCAACTCCGACCTCTTTCGCTCCTGGGACTGAAAGAAAGCTTAGTGGCTCAACCCCATCAAATGTCAGCGCTGCATATGCCGCATCGTGGATAACGACAATATTATTTTTGCGTGCAAAATCAACTACTTCTTCAAAAAATTCAACAGTTGCACTTGCCCCAGTTGGGTTGTTTGGATAATTGATATAAAGTAGTTTCGACTTTGCAAGCACTTCGGCAGGGATTGATTTTAAATCTGGCAAAAAATTATTTTCCTCAGTAATAGGCAAATTATATATCTCGCCTCCCAAGTATTTAGTATGCGTTGCTAGCACAGGGTATCCGGGGACGGTTGTAAGCATATAATCTCCCTTATCAATAAAGCCCTTTGGTATAATTGAAAGCCCAGATTTGGCGCCGATAAGATGCAGGATTTCTGAGTTAGAATCAATATTTTTTACTCCGAAAACCTGCTCCATATAACGTACAGCAGCATCCTTAAACTCCTGGCCTCCATTATCAGCATAGCCGCGGTTTTCTGGTTTTTGTGCTGCTTTGTATAATTTTTCAATCACAACTGCATCCGCCATCTGATCAGGCTCACCAACACCCATATCGATTAGTTCAATACCTGGATTTTCCTTTGTCGCGGCAGCCTTTGCTCTTTTAATCTTCTCAAACTTATATATTTCAGTGTCTTTGCCAAAGTTACTTCCACCAATTCGCTCGGCAAAAAGATTCTGAATGTAGTGCTCTCCCATCAAAACTCCTCCTCTTTATTCTTTTGTGTTTTATTATTTTGCTTTCGTAAGCTCTATTGTACCACGAAAGACCTCGGTTGCCTCACCTGACATATAAACATGATTATCTTGTTGGTTCCATTCAATATGTAGGTCCCCGCCTTTTAGACTAACAGTAACTGCAGGCCTAGTCTTTTTATTTAAAACAGAGGCAACAACAGTTGCGCAGGCACCCGTTCCGCAGGCAAGAGTTTCTCCTACACCGCGTTCCCAGACGCGCATTGCCACATGTTGGTCAGATAAAACCGAGACAAATTCGACATTAGTTTTTCTCGGAAACAAGGGATTGACTTCGATCTGCGGACCCCACTTTTCAACGGGAAAATTGCTAAGGTCTTCTACAAAAATAATCGCGTGTGGGTTACCCATCGAAACAGCTGTATAGTTAAACTTACGATCACCAACTTTTATCGGTTGCTCAATAATCAGTGATTGGTCAAGCGTTGACGGAATCAGCTTTCCTTCAAGTATTGGCTCGCCCATATTAACTGTTACCGAACTAACTATTTCTTCGTCATCATCAAAGTGCAACTCTAATTTCTGTATGCCAGCCTCTGTCTGAATCGCTAATTGCTTGCTCTTTACTAGTTGATAGTCATAGGCATATTTTGCTACACAGCGAATTGCATTACCACACTGCTCAGCTTCTGTGCCATCAGCATTGATAATCCGCATCCGAATATCGGCGATTGTTGACGGAAGAATAAAAACTAGACCATCAGCTCCTACACCAAAATGACGATTACAAATTTGAATTGCTAATTGATCAGCATCTTTCGGTAGCTCGCTAAATTGCGCAAAAACCACGAAATCATTACCTAATCCATGCATTTTAGTAAAATTCATAATAACACTCCATCCTAGATTGAATAGTATTTGATTTTCCTGCTAAATCGCTAAAAATATTATATTAATCATCACTCTTTGTTGTCAAATTAATCCTAGCAT
>CAYZPB010000100.1:0-2649 GCA_964480445.1 uncultured Caryophanales bacterium | reverse complement strand
ACTTTTAACCCCACCTTCAGAATAGGTAGACCGACTAGGATACTGCACCACTCTATGATAACTAATTATACCATGTTTTGCTGTTTTTCACAAAGTTTTGTGCCAGTTTTATCTTGTTTAATAATCACGAACTATTATTAGATTAGCTAGCTCTTCCAATCTAGCTGTATCAATGCCAATCGCCTGGATTTCCCTTTTTGCTTCATTTACAAGTGTGCTAACATCGTGTTGCGACTGCTCTACCCCTTTATAATGTGGATAGGTAAGTTTATAATTGGCAGCATCGCTACCAGTCGTTTTACCCATTTTTTCCGAATCACCAACAATATCTAGGATATCGTCTTGAATTTGAAAGGCTAGGCCAATTTTCTTCGCAAAACTTGTCAGCGCTGTTAGCTGAAGCTCGTCAGCACCCGCTAACAAAGCTCCCAACCGAACTGAAAATATAACTAAAGCTGCGGTTTTGTGCTCGTGTATATACATGACTTGTTCTAGATCCTCTAGTTTTGATTCACCCTTGAAATCAACAACCTGTCCACCAACCATACCTGCTGCACCAGTATAGTGCGCAAACTCCTCAATTATCTGCAATGCATGCGCTTTATCGATAGCTTCAAGTGTCTGCAATTCTTTTGCCAGATTTCCAAAAGCATGTGTTAGTAGTGCATCACCAGCAAGTAAAGCAATCCCATCACCAAACACCTTGTGATTAGTCGGCTTGCCACGACGCAGATCATCATCATCCATAATTGGTAGATCATCATGGATTAAAGAATAAGTATGTAACATTTCAACTGAACATGCACTTAACACAACTGGATCACTATCAAGACCAAAGGCCTCGTAGCAAGCAATTGTTAGAATTGGTCGAATCCTTTTACCACCAGCTAGCAGTGAGTAATCAATCGCTTCACGCAAGATAGCTGGAACATTTTCTGCCGGAATCGTTTCTGCAATTCGTTTATTAATCAATGCTTTCTTTTCGGTATAATACTGTTCAATCGTAGTATTATTTATTCGCATAATAGCTACTCCTTCTCTGCTTCAAATTCGAAGGCTGTTTTTAATAACTCACCATCTTTTTCCAGCAGTTTCTCAATCTTAATACTCGCGTCTTTTAGTTTCTTCTGACAGTGAGCCGCCAGTACCATACCTTCCTCGAAAAGTTTGATACCCTCTTCTAGCGAACTCTCACCTGATTCCAAGCGATTAACAATCTCTTCTAGTTTGGTCGCCGCCTCTTCGAAGTTTAAGTTCTCGTAATCTTCAGGATTAATTTTCGACATTTTCTTCCTCCTCCACAGTTTTAACAGTACCCGTTATTTGCCCATCCTTTAGTCTAATCAAGAGTTGATCCTCATTATGCACTGACTGAACTGAGCTAATAATTTCACTTTTTGCATTATAAACAATTGCATAGCCACGATTTAAGACATTATAGGGACTAAGTGCAACTAGCTGCCTTTCTAATAAAAGTAAAAACTGAGCATAGCCTTGACTTGCTACCTGCGCCTCTCTTACCAAGCGTTTATGTAAATTATTGATACGTTGCTGTTCACTATCTACACGCATTACTCTCATTAAACGTTGGAGCAAATTATTAATACGTTGCTGTTCTTCAATAATCCTTTGTTCTGGATGCTTAAAGGCAACTGAACCTATTAATCTTCGTAATCTCAATCGAGCTGCTTCTAAATAACTAACGAAATAAAAGCTTAGTCGTTGTTCAAAATTGTCTATGTTCTTACTTAATTCTGTGGTATTAGGAACCGCGATTTCTGCCGCAGCTGTAGGTGTTGCTGCCCGAACATCAGCGACAAAATCTGCAATTGTATAGTCGGTCTCATGACCGACCGCGCTTATCACAGGAACTTGTGACTGGTAAATCGCTCTAGCTACTAGCTCCTCATTAAAAGCCCAGAGTTCTTCGATTGATCCTCCCCCACGTCCAACAATAATTAAATCGATATCAGCTAGCTGGTTTAACTGCCAAATCGCTTTAGAAATCATTGGTGCTGCATCTGTTCCCTGCACAGCAACCGGCGCAACTAATAGTTCAACCAATGGGTAACGCCGTCTAATTGTCGTTATTATATCACGGATTGCCGCACCAGTTGCTGAGGTGACAATCCCGATTTTGTGTGGATATTTTGGTAAGGGCTGCTTCGTGTCCGCACGGAAAAGACCCTCTGACTCAAGTTTCTTTTTCAATTGTTCATAGGCTAAGTAGAGCTGTCCAATGCCATCGGGCAAAATTTCTTGAGCATAAAATTGATATTCTCCATTTCGTTCATAAATCGATACGTAGCCGCGTGTGATAACCTTCATACCATCATGTGGCTGAAAAGTAAGTGCCCGCGCATTGCTAATAAACATTACAGCCTTAATCCTGCTCGCATCATCTTTGAGCGTAAAGTACATATGCCCACTAGAATGATGAATGAAATTAGAAATTTCGCCACGAACCCATAAATTGCTAAGAAAAGTATCGCTGGTAAATTTCCTTTTAATATATGCAGTTAATTCCGCAATCGAGATAATGTCATTCTGAGCTAGCATCATTTCACACCGTCCATTGTATATATTTCATTTATTTAATATTTATTTTATATTAATTTTTTTTTGTGCCTCAACTGTGTTTTTTATCAT
>CAYZPB010000099.1:0-2664 GCA_964480445.1 uncultured Caryophanales bacterium | reverse complement strand
CTGAAGTTGTTAGACGAATATGGGACGATGGAAAATGTATTAGCGAATATTGAGAATGTTTCTGGCAAAAGATTAAAAGAAAACCTAACAGAGTACCAAGATAGAGCAGTCCTTAGTAAATGGTTAGCAACAATCGAACGAGATGTACCGATGGATTTGCAGCTTGACAATTATCGGATAGGTGAGACAGATACCGAAAAATTAGCTGATTTCTTCAGGCGCTTAGGTTTTAAATCCTTATTAGAACGGATTGGCTGCGCCGATATGGAGCAAACTACAGAGGCGATTAATTTTTCGGCAAATGTCAGTGTTTATCCACAGATTAACAAAAACAAATGGGAAAAGCATTTTGTGGAGAAAAAGTTAAGTGCTATTGCAATCTGTATAGGCAAAGAGAAATCATCTGAGCAAGAGATTGAAGGTATTGCGATTTCTGATGGTGATGAGTGCATGTTTATACGGTTAGATGAAACTAAAGCAAACGCCGATTTGATTAATTATTTAGCGGATGAGGAGGCTCCTAAGTATTGTTTCGATAGCAAGAGCGATGAGGTTGCCTTATATCGTTCAGGTGTACAATTTTCTGGACTGTGTAAAGATCTAATGTTAAGCAATTACTTGCTCGACCCAGCGGCTGGTAGCTACGAGCTTGCTGAGGTAGCTAATCGTTATTCGGAAATTAATCTAGCAAGTGAGGAACAGGTTTTTGGTAAAGGTGCAAAATGGGCGCTGCCGGAAGATGATGTGTTGGCAAACTATCTAGGAGCCCAGGCAACTGCGATTTACCACTTAATACCGATCTTAGATAAATTGCTAGAGCAGAACGAAATGCTTACACTACTAAATGACGTTGAACTTCCTTTGGCGCGTGTATTGGCTGATATGCAGAAACGCGGTTTTAGGATTGACATTAAAAAACTTAAAGAGATGGATAAGGATCTAGCTAAAAGATTAGATACTTTGATAAAGGATATTTACGAATTGGCAGGCGAAGGATTTAATCTAAACTCGCCGCAACAATTGAGCAAAATATTGTTTGAACGATTAGAACTGCCAGTAATTAGAAAAACCAAGACAGGCTATTCCACGGATGCTGAAGTCTTAGAGCAACTAGAACCCTATCATCCGATTATTGAAAAAATACTTTTATACCGTCAGCTGGCTAAATTACAGTCTACTTATATTGAAGGTTTATTAAAAGTGGTTGATCCTAAAACGGAACATGTTTATACGACCTTTAATCAAGCACTTACAACAACGGGAAGACTTAGTAGCACCGACCCGAACTTGCAGAATATTCCGATTCGTTTGGATGAGGGGAGAAGGATTCGTGAGGTGTTTATACCTTCCAATGAAGGCTGGACTTTATTGGCAGCGGATTATTCACAGATAGAATTACGAGTCCTTGCCCATATTGCCAATGATAAAACTTTAATAGAGTCATTTATCAACGATAAAGATATTCACACTTCAACTGCAATGGAAGTGTTTGGACTCGACGAGCATGAAGTAACGCCATTTTATCGTCGGCAAGCAAAGGCGGTCAATTTCGGAATTGTATATGGAATAAGTGATTATGGTTTATCGCAGAATCTTAATATTTCGCGCAAAGAAGCTCAGGAATATATTGACCGTTATTTTTCAATTTACCCTGGAGTTAAAGAATATATGAATAATACGATTGCAAGTGCTAAGAAAGCTGGTTATGTTAGCACCTTAGCACACCGTCGCCGTTACTTGCCCGATATTAATAGTGCTAATTTTAATTTAAGAAGTTTTGCTGAAAGGACGGCTATTAATACACCGATCCAGGGAACGGCAGCTGATATTATAAAAATCGCAATGGTCAGAATCGACCAGGCTATAAAAGATACTGGTCTTAAGAGCAGTTTGAAACTGCAGGTACATGATGAGTTGATTTGTGAAGTTGTCCCTGATGAGCTTGAGCAAGTGCGTCAGCTAATCAAAGTGAAGATGGAAGGTGCAATGCAGCTGAAGGTTCCGCTTAAAGTTGATATTAGCGAGGGTAAAAATTGGTATGAGGCAAATTAGAGGAGTTGAGATGGATTGCCAGAACTACCTGAAGTTGAGATAGTAAAAAACATACTGACGGAACTTGTTGTCGGCAAAACAATTAGTGAAATTGAAATTATTTATCCGAAAATAATTCGCACACCTAGTGATCCGAATAAGTTTAAATCCTTACTAGAGGGTGAGAGACTAGCAAGGATTGACCGTAAGGGTAAGTATCTGCTATTTATATTTAACAACATTACTTTGGTTTCTCATTTAAGGATGGAAGGGAAGTATTTATATAAGAAGCCGGCTGAGGAAGAGCAACCATATGATAAGCATACACATGTGGTTTTTACCAATACAGATGGGTCTCAGTTACGCTATCATGATGTACGTAAATTTGGAACAATGGACTTAGTTGAAAACAATGAGCTTGCTAATTTCCCGGCCTTAGCAAAACTAGGGCCCGAGCCCCTAGACCCTAACTTTAATATAACTGAATTTGCTGAGCAGTTAAGTCGAAGAAGAAGCTCGATTAAACAAGTTCTGTTAAATCAAGAGATTGTAAGTGGCTTAGGTAATATCTATGTTGATGACTCGTTAGCAAAAAGCATGATCCATCCAAGTCGACCAGCGAATAGCCTAACT
>CAYZPB010000098.1:0-2724 GCA_964480445.1 uncultured Caryophanales bacterium | reverse complement strand
TACCCCAAGACCCGATAATGTTGGTCAGGTGGAGAAGCGATGGTAAAGGAACCTGGTCGAAATTTCGTGAGATTAGTCTTGGACAGCCAGGGGACTCGAAGATCGTTAAACGAATCCTGGGTCTGGGCAGGTATCGAACCAGGCAGTATGAAATCATATTCTTCGGGAATGTCCCACTGTCTCTCATGAGCGTAGAGGAAAATGTTAAACTTGGAGGCCCGAGCCAGTGAACCTAAGACCACCAACGCCAGGTATGCGGGATCAGGAACTGGTTCAATGGTTCCAGAGAGTTTACGATGCAATCAAAGAACTCGATGCAGCTATAAAGAACTTGCCAGACCCCGATCCCCCCGATCCCCCAGATATACCCACCTCTCACAATCAGCTCACGGAGAATGGGGGAAACAACTCTCATACCGTAATAAGTCAGCACATGGCAACAGACACAGCCCACCAATCCGATGGGCCTGTTGTCGGTAGAAATGAACTTATTAACTCCCTGGCCGCTATTGTGGAAGATTTAACTGCGGCTATGACAGGCTTTAAGCATGGTGAGGAAGTAGACAACCCGACCGAGAACGTGCATGGTGCTGAGGGGGCTGTGGTAGGTCTGGTAAATGTTCAAACCTTGCAGAACAAAACCATTGTTCGAAGAGTTAACACAGCGGTGTTCGATTCCGATGTCCGAGAGTATGATGGTTATGTGAGGGTTACAGAAGATAACGTCACCCTGGAACTACCCGATGCAGAGATGAACAAAGGTTTTGAAATAACCATAGATAACCAGAGTGCTACAAACACAATTCTGTTGCCCTATTCCACAGACCTAATTCAAGATGAAGCAACGCAATATCTACCACCAGCATGTTCTGTTACTCTCGTGTCCGATGGTTTCACATGGAGGTTAGTATGAGTTATTTTTCTGAAGTTAAGATAGTAGATAAAGTCACAGGTGAAGCTGCACAGGTGAATGATTTCGGTCAGCTAAAGATCACGCAGTTTGACTCTTCCGGGATTGAAGCACCGATAGGCACAAATATCGACCCAAACCATGTGTTGAATGTGGGTGCACAGTGGCAGACGGGCAATGATGGGATAGATCGAGGAACAAATACCCCCGTAGAAATTACCCTAGAACACAACATGGTGCACAGGGGTAAACATTTTTCAATCGCAGATTATGCCCTGAACCAAGCGATATCTACAACTTATGACTTTGCTATAACCACCCCAGCGGGGCTTAACCGTGCACACATGTTATTTGGTTTATCTGCTTCTGAGGGTGCAACGCTACAGATTTATGAGGACTGCACAGACCTTACAGATGGGACAGCAGAAACACCGGTTAATAACCACAGGGGTTCAGCAGTTGTATCAGCACTCACAATTGTTTCTAACCCAGCAACGATAACGCTGGGAACAAGGATAGAAGGTTTCTTAATCGGTGGGGCACGCTCTTCGGGGGTTGTGAATCGGGATCATGAATTGGTTTTAAAGCCGGAGTCTACCTACCTGTTTCGCATAACCAGCTTGGCCAATAATAATGACATAGGTTGGGAAGTTTATTGGTATGAACATGAAACACAAAATATGGTATAATGGTTACAGGAGAATAGTATGAGTTTATTTAAAGTTGTCGATAGTGTTCTAGGGACGGATTTCTCGGGCAGTAAAGCACGTAAAGCCATAGATCGGGCCGCTGCAACCGCCGCACAGTATAACCAGCAAGCCATTGAAACCATGAAGCAGTATGGCGACAAAGCTGTCAACGTCTATAAAGAGTATATGGATAGAGGTTTGTCAGAATCAGAAGCCATGAACGCAGCAGCTATTGAAGCACAGAATGAGGGCTTCGGCAATGCACAGCAAATTTACCAGGACATGTTCAATGCTTCGCAGGATGCACGCAGACCACATGATATGGCAGGTCTGTCCATGCTTCAGGCATTACCACAGCTTCAGGCTGCTCTCGGTTTGCCCGCATACCAATTACCCACACAATTATCCCAAACCCGTTTAGGTGGCCAGCCTGGTGCAGGTTCACCTGACGAACCACCCACAAGCGGGCAGCTCCGAGAAGCTGGCCAAACAGACGGTCAGCTGAGGGAATACACGGGAGGCTATAACGTGGCGGCCAGCCCGCTTTACCAGTGGCTGATGGATCAGATGGACGATCAACTGGCACACCAACTGGCTGCTATGGGAATATCTGGCGATCCTGCTGCAGCACTCATTCGCAGTAGAGGGGTGCAACAGCTCGGTGCACAGGAACGTGAACGCCAGGTAGCCAATATGATGCAGATGGTTCAGGGCGGCCTCGGTGTCACTCAGGGCTTTGGACAGATGGAAGCTCAAGCAGGTAGAGACTTGTCAGGTATGCAGATGCAACATGCGGGTAACATATCCAACCTCTATAATCAGAACGCAGCTACCCGAGCAGGTATGTTCGGCAATATGGCCAATGCACTTGGCCAGTTCAACATGGGCATGGGTGGTCAGATTGCTCAAGGCCAGTTAGCCACAGGTCAGGGACAACTACAGGCAGGATTGCAGAAAGCCGCTATCCCCAACCCCGTAAACCAGCTTATCAATACCGGCTTGCAACTCTATGGTATGGGCGCATTTAAAGGAGGTTGATATGCAAGTTCCAAATTTACAATTTAATGTTCCCCCGATGATCCAGTTGCCGAACGAAATGCAGGGCTTCACCGATGCTCTGCTCCA
>CAYZPB010000097.1:0-2752 GCA_964480445.1 uncultured Caryophanales bacterium | reverse complement strand
ACAACTTAACAATCTGCTACAGAAACTGTTAGATGAAGGTGTTGAAGTAACTGACCCACGTACAGGTGAATCAACCTTGGCACTATTCGATGAGAAGATTGTAGTACAAGAAGGGGAGTTCCCTTGGTTCACTCAAAGTGCTGCATCTCCTAGATTAGCATTTGAGGAACTGTGGTTCTTTCTTAGAGGTAAGAGACAAACAAAAGAGCTTGAGGCTAAAGGTTGCTTCTTCTGGAAAGGTAATACATCAAGAGAGGCTTTAGATAAGATTGGACTAAATCACTTAGAGGAAGGTGATCTTGGTGCTGCATACAGCTTGCAGTGGCGTTACTTTGGTGGTGGTGTTGCTTCTGGTGAAGGTGTTGACCAACTTGAAAACTTGATAGAAGGTGTACGCAACAACAAGTACAGTAGACGACACTTAGTGACTTTGTGGAATCCTTTGGAATCTATTATTATGGCACTAACACCTTGCCACCACACAAGCCAATACGTTGTGCTACCAAGTGTGGATGGTGATGTACTTCACGTTAAGTTGGTTAATCGTTCTTTAGACTGCTTGTATGGGTTGAAGTTTGCTATCCAACAATACAGAATGTTTCAAATGGCTTTATGTAGAATGTTTGGCTTTAAGCTTGGCAAGTTGTCTGTGGATCTTAGTAACTACCATATCTATAGTGGTCAGATTGACTACGTTAAAGAGTATTTACAGCGAGATGCAACACCACATGAGCATTGTAGTATTGCTATTAGGGATGAATACCAGCTTGGTGATATGTATGACTTGCTAGAGTTGGAGTGGGGTTGTTGGGATGTTGTTTATAAATATAACAAACAACCCTTTGTAACACCTAAGCCAGCTATGGTTGCCTGAAGTTGAATAACCTTGTCCGGAAAGAGAGTGGTGATTCCGGACAACATTTTACTGGAGATTACGATGGGTAAAGTATCAGCTATAGCTTGTGTATCACCTACAGGTGGTATTGGTGACGTAGACGGAAACTTGCTATACAAAAGCACGACAGACATGGCTTTCTTTAACGGCTTCACACAAGGTAAGGTTTGTCTGGTTGGCTACAACACCTTACTAACACTACCAGTAAAGATGAACAACAGGGTTATCTTACAAGATACAAGAGAGTTGAGAGATTTAAAATGGCTCTCTAGGAATGACATGAAGGAAGTAGTTGTAATTGGCGGTGCAAAGACATATACTAAGTACGCACCTCAAGTAGAGGAGTTGTTTATCACAACAATGTTTGAGGAGAGTGAAAAAGAAGCTGCTACATTCTTTGATATGCGGACATATCCGCACCTCTCAGACAAGGGCATCATATTCAAAAATAAGGATTTTCAAATAAAGAGGTGGGCATGACTGTTAGGTTAATTTACGGAGTTGGGATTAATGATGCTGATTATGTTACTCAAGAGTGGGAAACTATTGGGTACGTAAATGGTAAGAGGAAGCGGAAACTGACTTGGATTTGTCCTTACTACAGAGTATGGAAGCATATGATTGAACGCTGTTACTCTGATAATTTCCAAGATAAGAGACCAACTTATGTAGGTTGTAGTGTTTCAGAGGAATGGCTTACATTTAGCAACTTTAAGAGATGGATGGAGAGTCAAGACTTTGAAGGTAAGCAGCTAGATAAAGATTCACTATTTGAAGGTAATAAGGTCTACAGTGCTGAAACTTGTGTGTTTGTAACACCAATGGTAAACTCTTTCACTATTGACTGCGGAGCTACTAGAGGTGAATGGATGATTGGGGTCTATTGGCATAAAGCAACAGGCAAGTTTATGTCACAGTGTAATAACCCATTCACCAAGAAAAATGAATACCTTGGGATATTCACTTGTGAATTAGAAGCACACCAAGCATGGCTTAGACGTAAACTGGAATTAGCGCACCTATTAGCAGAAGAACAAACAGACCCAAGAGTGGCTAAAGCATTAATTGAAAGGTATACAAATTATGGAGAGTAAAATGGAGACTGATTGGACTGGTGATTTTAATTATGAATTGGAAAATGATGTTGACTCTAGTGCACTAAGTCTATATAATCTTTTTGATGTTAATGAATTCAAGGTCGCCTATCTGACTGGAGACAAGAAGAAGGTTGATGAGCTTTTGTACACCGTAGGTGTTGATTTAGACGAGGGGTGGTGTGTAGTAAATAGACTCCACAGACCTTTGGGGTCTAATGAGGTTGTACAAGGCGGGGTACTATTGTACAAAGAACGTGTAGACCCTGAGTGGACTAAGGGTGAGTACGTATCAATGGAAGCACTGATACGTGGAACAAGAGACCCTAGCGTGAGGAGTGAGATGATGATTATGCAAGACGCATACTTGAGTACGGGTAAAGTGTTAGATAAATGTAAGAGTTTACAGAAATAACTTTATACGGCTGAAATAGCCGTGAATGTACCAAGAGGTGTATATTGAGTGAATTGATTAAGACGAAGTGTTTAGATTGTGGTAGTGTTATTGGTGTTTTAAAGAAGGAAGGGACAAATGAAGAAGCTAAGGTTGTAGCAGATAAGATTGCTAACGATCACTGTAGGAGTGATAGTGGTAGGAGATGGATGTCAAGCAAGAGTATTAAGAAGAAACAAAAAGTAAATATGAATGATTATAGTGAATTGTTAGTTTAATTTGCTAAACACCTTTTAAAGGATAATTAAGGAGACTGTAATGTTAAAGAGTGAAGTTAATCACGGTAAAGATATGATGAGTGAATCTAAG
>CAYZPB010000096.1:0-2786 GCA_964480445.1 uncultured Caryophanales bacterium | reverse complement strand
CCGTTTTATCTAGTGCTGGAGAAGGTGGAGCTTGGGGAATTGCTATATTAGCTTCGTTTATAAACTGTGAAGAAAAGTTAGAAGATTATTTAGACAATCATGTGTTTGATAAAGCATCTAAATCTACAATAATGGCAGATCAAAAAGATATTGATGGGTTTAATGAATTCTTTAAGCGATATCACTCTGGACTACCAATTGAAAGAAAAGCTGTTGAAATCTTAAGTTAACAACTAGAAGTAAAATATAAGATTTTCGTTACAATAAATTTATCCTATAAATCCTTTTAAACATTATTCTATCTCATTGTTAATACTTTTTAATTTTCGAAGAACATTCTTTAAATTAGGCATTGAATTTTGAGCTCCAATCCCTTGAATTGTAAAAGCACTACAAATAGAAGCTATTTTAAGCATCGTGATAACATCTTTATCATAACATAGCCCATAAACAAGGCCTCCAATAAATGAATCTCCGGCTCCTGTTGTTTCAACAACAGGAACTTCGATTGCTGGGAAATAAATAACTTTGCCTTTTTTATTATACAACGCTCCTAAAGGTCCAATTGTAAAACATAAATCACAATCAAATCGTTTCCCATATTGCTTTATCACATTTTTTGCTTCTAAAACAGTTTTGAAACTCTGCTTTGTGTAATACATAGCCTCAATTTCATTAAAAATCACCAGATTACATAAATTAAATAATTCAGAATTTATTGGAACAGCTGGTGCCGGATTTAACACAATTCCACAACCTTTCTTATAAGCAATTTCAATTGTATACTCAACTACTTCGGTAGGTATTTCTAATTGAAGCACAATTATAGTTTTTTTATCAAATTTAAATGAAATATTATCAATATCTTTTTTTGTTATTCTCCAGTTAGCTCCTCTTAATATTGTTGAAAACAAAGATCCATCCTCTGCGCTTATTACATAACCCATTCCTGATGAGCCATCTATAATATCAATATTGTCACTATTAACTCCGTGTTTTTTAAAATTTTCTAGTAAAGCACTACTGAACCTATCATTACCGAGTTTTCCAACCATTTTTGTATCTAATCCCAACTTAGCACACTGAATAGCTTGGTTTGCTCCCTTTCCTCCGCATGCCCAATTAAAAGAACTAGCATGTTTTGTTTCACCTTTTAAAGGCAATTTATCTACTTGTAAAAAGTTATCATAATTTATACTACCTACTATAACTACTTTGTTGAACATTATGCACCTCTCATTCTTTTTACCAGGATTTTTATTATATATAGTATTAATTAGTCTTTCATATTCTAAAGAAATACCACAAAAGCAATAACAATATTTGTGATAATATTATTGCTAGACTAATCTAGTCCTATTTTATTAAAATTTAACACAGTACCTAATACATAGAGCTTAGTTCTTCAATTCCCCCACCGGCTACCATAATGATTCTAGAAAATAAAATATTATTACAAAATAATACAGATAAAACTAACTCAATAAGCTGTGATTAAAATCGTTATGAATAAGTTTTTTTAGCATTTTGTGTATCATTGTTTTTAAGTTCATATTTATAATTCTTTTAAAAGTTTGTGAATAATTCTTTGAGAAGCAATTCCATCTTGCTTTTTTATAACATCGTTAATTGTTTCCATTCCTACTTTATCTATTGCTTTACTAATTGAATTAAACATATTGATATTTGCAGAAATTTCTAATCCAACTTCTTCTCTTACCGGGAAGGTATCAAAAAAAACAACTCCTTCATAATTATATTTTTTCAAATAATATACAAATTCTAAAGCTTGAGAAGTATTTAATGTTCCAAAAATTAAACCATTGTCCATTCTACCATCACCATCGTTCAAATGGAGTCCAAATAATGCTTTTTGGTGAGCTGCTAATGCTAATGCATAAGCGGGACTATCGTGCTTCATAATCATATGACAGAAATCTAGCGTCGCCCCAACATTTTTTCTATTAATTTCTTTAATTGCTAGCAATGTAGTACCAATACTATCAAAAGCCGCATAACTTCTAGGATCTAAAGGTTTATATTCTATACTTACTTTTAAGTCATAACCATAGTCTGCAACTTCCTGAATGGCGGAAATCATTTTATTCCATCCCACTTCATAATCTAATTGAAATGGGTAATCAAAACCATCATAAGCTTGCCAAATTGTAACAGTCTCACCACCTAAAAGACGGCATATATCTATTGCTTCCTTACATAGCATAATGGCTTTTTGTCGAATATTTTCATCACTGTTTGTAAATTCCCCATGAATAAATTCATTCCTAAATCTTGTTGCTACACCATTAACTTTCAAATGTCCAAATTGTTTTTTTATTTTTTCAACTGTATCGAAAGTGACGTGTTCTGGGTAATTAAACTCTAAATGTGTAATACCCTCAACTTTTTTAAACCGTTCAATCGAATCAATAACTGTTTTATTTGTATTAGATTGGAAAAGAAAAGAATTTATTCTACCTGCAAATTTCATAATTTACCTCTCACTTTATTTACTATGAATTTTATTATAAGCCTATTATTAAAATCTTGCTAATATTATTTTATTGTTCTACAAATCTAACTAATATTCAAATATTTAATATAAATACCTTGTTGTTTATAATTGTATTCTTTGGGTAGTATAATTTAGTAGCTGCAAAGTATTACCGTAAACTTTTAATTCTATTAGCATTCGATTAAAGGTTAACTAAAATAGTGATTATCATAGTAGCACCAAAGTTTCTAACTATCAAGAAATTAAAGTAAAGACTGAATTTGTAGTCTTA
>CAYZPB010000095.1:0-2987 GCA_964480445.1 uncultured Caryophanales bacterium | reverse complement strand
TTTTTAGAATAATAGTTAAAAGTTGTTGCTAATATGAAAACATATTTGATATACTAGCTGATGATATAAATCAAAATAGAGTTTACAGACTGTTGGTGGCTGAAAATGAAGATTGATCGCGAGAACCCATGGCATGCTATGGCGCTTGTCGGTGTTATCAGCATCGACATAGTATTGTTTGTATTAGTAGGAGTTTGGCTTGGAAACAAACTAGATGCTGTTTTTGAAGCAGCACCTCTTTTTTTAATTGTAGGCATGCTTCTTGGGCTGGCTCTAGGAATTTTGTTTATATCAACTATGATAAAAAAATACTTAGAGGATTGACATATATTGAATGACTTAGTGGATTATAAAATAAGAGTTACTAGAATTGTTCGCTACACATTCATTTTGTTGATTATTTTTTTAATTGGCGTCTTCACACCTTACTATAAGGTTTTTGCTGGTTTGTTAATCGGTGGTGCGGTCAGTCTTCTTAATACATACTACGCAGCATACAAGATTAATCGTATGGGAAAACTTGCCTCCCAACTTGGTGAAGACTCTAAAGGAAGATACATGTCAACAGGAATGGGGACCAGAGTAGCAACATCCGTTCTTATAGTCTTAGTTGCAATACAATTCCCAGAGTATTTCAACCTATATACAACTATTTTTGGGTTATTTATCGCCCAACTAGTATCAGTTGTGGATAGCATAATATACAAAATATAGAGAGAAAGGAGTGAAGGCTTTGCACCATATTCAACCTGTTTGGACGCCAGAAAGCTTGCCATGGTTACAATTTAATCTATCAACGGTGTTGATGATTGTGGTTACTTCTGTCGTTGTCTTTCTGCTTGCTTTTATTGCAACAAGGAATTTGACTGAAGGCGTACCAACAGGTATTCAGAATGTTTTTGAATGGATTGTAGATTTCGTATATGGTATTGTCGGTAGTACGATCAGTGCCAAAAAAGGTGCTAAATTTATTTTTCTGGGACTGACACTAATACTATTTATTTGGGTAGGTAATATGTTAGGCTTACCATTTAACTTTATTACGCTACATGATGCGCCGTTAACAATTGCAGGGTCAGAGATTGTAACTGAAGAGATGATAGCAGCATCTGAAGAAATTCATAAGGAGACGCAAGTTGTAGGTGTTGTGTGGTGGAAATCACCAACAGCAGATTTAAGTGTTACCTTAGCCTTATCAATTTCCATGATTTTACTAACCCATGTTTTAGCCATTAGGTACCGAGGAGCTAAAGGATATCTTAAACATTACTTTGAACCGTATGCAGTATGGCTACCACTAAACATAGTTGATGAGATTGCGAAAATTCTAACGCTTGGAATGCGTCTTTACGGCAACATTTTTGCTGGAGAGGTGTTAATTGGCGTCATCTTGGGAATCGGAATATTGGGGGTTCTTCCACTAATAGTCTGGTTAGCGTATAGTGTATTTATTGGCTCAATTCAAGCCTATGTATTTACAATTTTAACTATGGTCTACATTGCTCAGAAAATTAAAACAGTAGAAGATTAAAGTAGACTAATAATTTATATTGATGGTTTTACATTTGATGGTTTTAAATTTATTAATAAATTCATTATTAATAAATAATCTTATATATTTAACTAATAAAAGGAGGAAATAAGATGGGACTTTTAGGAGCAGCTTTAGCAGTAGGATTAGCAGCACTTGGTGCAGGTATTGGTAACGGTTTAGTTATCGGACGCGCGATTGAAGGCATGGCACGTCAGCCTGAGCAACGTGGACCAATTCAAACAACAATGTTTATCGGTGTTGGTTTGATTGAAGCAGTACCAATTATCGCAGTTGTTATTGCGTTTATATTACTAGGTTCTTAAGAAATAGTATCTTGGCAGGTAAATGGTCCTGCCTTCCTTTAGTGAAGGAAGGGGAGTGAAAAAATTATGACAGTACATTGGGGGACATTCCTTCTACAAATAATTAGTTTCACCATCCTATTTTTGTTGCTATGGAAATTTGCTTTTGGTCCATTATCAGGTTTAATGGCGAGAAGACAAGAACGCATTGCAGAGCAAATAAGTAGTGCAGAAAAGAATGTGTTAGAAGCAGAAAGAATATTATTAGAGCAGAAGGAAAACTTTCAGAAAGCTCAACAAGAAGCTAAGAATATAATTGAACGAGCACATATTTCAAGTTCTAGGCAAGCAGATGAATTAATCGAGGCAGCTAAAGTGGAGTCTAAGCGTATTAAGGAACAGGCGGCACTCGACATTGCTCATGAAAAAGATAAGGCAATTTTAGAGTTGAAAAATGAAGTCGGCTCTCTATCAATATTAATCGCCTCTAAGATGATTAACAAGGAATTAGATCTGGAAAAGCAGACTGCTTTCATTGATGAAATGATTCAGGAAGTAGGAGATATTCAATGAGTGGGAGTGTAGCTGCTAAGCGATATGCAAATGCGCTATTTGAAGTTGCAAAAGAGAGCAAACAATTAGAAGTAGTAGAACAAGATCTGCAGTTAATAGTAGAAACTATTTTTTCTGATAAGACAATCATCAACTTTCTAAATCATCCGCAGATTAAAGCAGATGAAAAGAAAGAAATTATTGATAATAGTCTGGGTAAAGATGTGACTCAAGTTTCGAAAAACCTTTTGTTTCTATTAATTGATAGTCATAGACAGAATGAACTCATAGCTATTCTTGATGAATACACTAGAATGGCCAATGATGATCGTGGGATTATTGATGTTGAAATTAGGACAGTTGATGAACTTGGAGAACAGGATAAAGAGAAAATAATTAAGGCATTAACTAAAGAGTACAATAAAAAGATTTATCTTCATAATATTATGGACCCATCAATCATCGGTGGAGTAATAATGAGCATCGGCGACAAGGTATATGATGGTAGCATTAGAACAAAATTAAATGTGATGAAAAGAATGATTACTACATCGCGAGTTTAAAAATAGGGGTGAAAATATGAGTATTAGACCTGAAGA
>CAYZPB010000094.1:0-3118 GCA_964480445.1 uncultured Caryophanales bacterium | reverse complement strand
AAACCGAAAATTATGGATCATGATAAGTTCCCGGGCCGACAGAAAATCACTTTTGAAGGCATGAACGGCACTACTAAACAATGGGGGAGTATTGATACTTACGGAGGTAAATTAGTGGAGAATATTGTACAAGCAACTGCCCGGGACTGTTTGGCCCACAGTATGCTCTTATTAGACAAAGCCGGTTACGACATTGTTATGCACGTCCATGATGAGGTTGTAATTGAAATAGAGGATGACAGAGATGATCTGAAAAAAGTAACAGACATCATGGGTCAGGACATTCCCTGGGCCAAGGGGTTACCTATGAAAGCAGACGGGTTTCATTGTGAGTATTATCAAAAGGATTAGAAGGTCGTGATTTGATGAGAAGTAGTAAAGCTATTACAAATATAAATCCAAGCGACAATAGAAAAATATATATATCCACCGGCCGAAGTAGACGAGAAAAGAAATGGAAAAATATTGAGCTCACTTATGCATCTTTAATTGAAAAACTTGAAGTGACTACTAGAACGAGGGAGTCTTTTCAAGAATACAAGAAGATGAGTAAGGCTCAGCGGGATGAAATTAAGGATGTGGGCGGGTTTGTCGGTGGCAGTTTAAAGGAAGGCCGTAGAAAAGCGGAAAACCTGGCTAATCGTACTCTACTTACCCTGGACATGGATAATGTGGACATTTCAGTTAGAGATCTCTGGGACGGTATTGTCATGGTCAATGACTTCGAAGTCGCCATTTATTCTACCCATTCCCATGATCCGAAACGTCCGAGAATCAGGCTTGTTATTCCCCTGGACCGGCCAGTCCTTCCGGATGAATACCAGGCTATAGCCAGAAAACTTGCAGATGAGATCGGTATTGATATGTTTGATGATACCACATATGAACCCAGCAGGTTGATGTACTGGCCTTCTACTTCATCAGACGGAGAATTCATATTCAAGAGACAGGTAGGCCCTTGGTTGGATCCGGACAGTGTGCTGGACAAGTATCTGGATTGGAAGGATGTAAGTTTCTGGCCGGTGAGCTCCCGGCAGGATATCAAAATACAGTCCCAGATTAAAAAGCAGGAAGATCCATTGGAAAAGAAGGGTATTATTGGAGCTTTTTGCAGGACCTACACCATTAGCGGGGTGATTGATACTTTCCTGAATGAAATATACACTCCTACTCATGTAGAAGGCCGGTATACATATGCCGAGGGATCCACTGTTGGAGGCCTGGTAACGTACGAAGACAAATTCGCATACTCACATCATGGGACGGATCCTGTGTCCGGTATGTTATGTAATGCTTTCGATTTGGTACGCATACATAAATTCGGTATCCGGGATGAGGATGCAAAAGATAACACACCTGTCAATCGAATGCCCAGCTTTGTGGCCATGAGTGAGCTGGCCAGCGAGGATGAGGCGGTAAAGCTAACCCTGGGTACCGAAAGACTCAATGAAGCCATGGAAGACTTTGGTCTGATTGAGGACATCGATACTGAGTGGCTGTCTAAATTGAAATTGGACAACAAGGGTAAGGTAATAAGCTCTATAGAAAACGCCCTAACTATATTAGAAAACGATCCGATACTGGAAGGTAAAATAGCCTTAAACGAGTTCGCTAATAGGGCTGTTACCACCGGTAAGCTCCCCTGGAACAATCAAATAGGGAATGACTGGGCCGACACAGATGATGCTGGATTACGAAAGTATATGGAGAGCATCTATGAAATAACCCACGCTAACAAAATTGATGATGCTCTGAAGCTGATCCTCAGAAAAAACACTTTCCACCCTGTCAGGGATTATCTCAACTCTGTCACCTGGGACGGTGTAGACAGAGTAGATACTCTGCTCATTGATTATCTGGGTGCAGAGGATAATGATTACGTGAGGCTGGTCACCAGGAAATGGGTCTGTGGAGCTGTGGCCCGGATCTTCCGGCCGGGAATAAAGTTTGATTATATGTTGGTCCTTACCGGAGCTCAAGGTATATACAAGAGTTCTTTTTTCCAGGTGATTGCTAAGGATTGGTTCACTGACTCTGTTCAAAATGTGGAGGGCAACCAAGCTATAGAGAAGTTAATGGGTTCTTGGATTGTAGAGTTTGGCGAATTGCAGGCCTTCAGCCGGTCGGAATCCAATGCCATTAAAAGATTTGTTACGTCTCAGGAAGACCGGACTCGGCTTGCATATGACAAAAGAACATCTTTTTTAAAGCGGCAATGTGTGTTTGCCGGAACCACTAACAAGAGTGAGTTTTTAAAGGATGATACCGGTAATCGGAGGTTTTGGCCGGTTGAGGTTAAGGAGGAAGGGCGGTCCAAAAATGTTTTTAAGGACTTAGCCCAGGAACGTGATCTGATATGGGCTGAGGCCGTTGTACTATGGAGAGACCGAAAAGAGTCTATATATTTGACCGAGGAAGAGGAAGAGTTGGCCAGAATAGAGCAGGAAGAACATAGAGAGATTAACGAAAAAGAAGGTTTGATTTTAAACTACCTGGATACCTTGTTACCTGAAGGTTGGGACAGTATGGACCTGTATGAACGTAGGAGTTTTCTTCAGGGAGCTGACGTAATAGAAGGTACGGAAAGGAGAGACAAGGTATGTGTATTGGAAATATGGTGTGAATGTTTGGAGAAGAATAGATCAGATCTGAGAAAAACGGATTCTTTAGAAATTAATGCGATTTTAAATAGTTTGGGTGGGTGGAGTGGCAGAGATAAAAACAGAGAATATTTTATTTTATACGGACGGCAAAGGGTTTTTAGGAGATTAAGGTGATGGGACAAACAGGACAAACGGGACAAACTTTTTTCGGACTTTGTCCCATAAAAAAGGGGATGTAATCAATGGTTTGATATCTCTTGGGACAAACGGGACAAACTTTTAAGGGTATGGGTTATTTATTAAGATTAGAGAGGCATATAGGCTTTATGCTGTCCCTAAAGTGGTGTTTTGCCTATATAGGGGATTGTTGTCCTGTTTGTCCCATAGAGCCTGTACACATTGAAAAATTCATATTTGATATGGGACAAACTTTTTTTAGACTTTGTCCCATGAAATAAACAGGAAAAAAGGTGGTTAAATATGAAAATTTATGAGGATGGTGAGCTAGCGGAAAA
>CAYZPB010000093.1:0-3193 GCA_964480445.1 uncultured Caryophanales bacterium | reverse complement strand
AACTTAGTTGGCAGACACTAGTTAAGTTGGAAGAGGCTAAGGTTCCCTTCTCAATTATAACTGATCACCCAGTAATTCCGATTCAATATCTTGCGCTTTCTGCGGCATTAGCAGTTCGTGAAGGCCTAAAGGAAGAGACCGCATGGGAGGCGATCACAATTAATCCTGCACGCCATATCGGATTAGAGGATCGTGTTGGTTCGCTTGAGCTTGGTAAGGATGCGGATTTAGTTGTCTGGTCGGGGAATCCTTTTGAATATTTAACGCTTGTCGAACAGACTGTTATCGATGGAAAGATAGTTTATAAACGCGAGAAATAAAGCTTCATTTCGTTTGACTATTGGACTCTGTAAAGTTAAAATATATATGTAGTTATTAACTGTGAAACAACAAAGAAGGCATAATTCCAAATGTTTTATTTTGAAACAGGACCGAAGGAATATAAGCCCAGGCTGGTAGAATTCTCTCCGATATAGGGACCTACTTACTGGGCTTTAGATATTAATTTGTACTAACTGAAAAACTAAGAGTTTTATTGATTAAAACAATATTATTAATTATCGAATACTATCTATTATAGGAGGTTGTGGAAATGGCAAAAGTTCTTATCGTAATGGGCAGTGACTCTGATTTAGACGAAATGGAGGAGGCAGCTGCAGCTCTAGATAAACTTGGTGTTGAATATGAGATGCGTATCTCGTCAGCACACCGTGTTCCTGAAAGAACAGCCGCTCTTGCGCGTGATGCTGAGAAAAATGGTTTTTCCGTAATTATCGCCGGAGCAGGTTTAGCAGCACATCTTCCTGGAGTTCTTGCATCCTATACTACTTTACCGGTGATTGGCGTGCCAATTAAATCTGGAGCACTAAAAGGCCTGGATGCGCTTTATGCAATTGTTCAGATGCCAAAAGGCATTCCCGTCGCAACTGTAGCGATTGACGGCGCATACAATGCTGGTCTCCTCGCAGGACAGATGATTGCACTAGCTGATCCGAGCGTTGCTACAAAATTAAAAGAGCTGCGTTTAGAGATGGCAGCAAAGGTTGAGGAGAAAGATAGCGAGTTGCAAGCTTGCGAACCAAAAGAGCAAGACTAATTCTACTTGCGTGAAGGGGGCAAATCGATGATTAGCAGATATTCTAGACCGGAAATGCAGAAGATATGGACTGAAGAGAACAAATATCAATCCTGGCTTGAAGTGGAGCTACTTGCGGCAGAAGCTTGGGCAGAGCTTGGAGTTATTCCTAAAGAAGATGTTAAACTCCTTCGCAGAAATGCCCGAGTCGAAATTGAGCGAATTTATGAGCTTGAATTAGAGACCAAGCACGATGTAGTTGCCTTTACTCGTGCAGTTGCCGAAACGTTAGGCGACGAGTCGAAATGGGTTCATTATGGGTTAACCTCTACCGATGTGGTTGATACCGCACTTTCCCACCGTATTTTACAGGCGAACCAGCTAATTGGGCAGGCGCTTGATGACTTCCTAATAATTCTGAAAAATAAAGCACTAGAACATAAATATACAATAATGATTGGTCGGACGCATGGTGTACACGCGGAACCGACTACTTTTGGTTTAAAAGTTGCTCTTTGGTACGAGGAGATGCGCCGTAATAAGGAGCGATTTAATCGTGCCGCCGAGACCGTTCAGTATGGCAAGATCTCGGGTGCAGTTGGTACCTACGCCAACACACCGCCTGCAATCGAGGAATATGTCTGCGAACGACTAGGCCTAAAGCCAGCACCGATTTCAACACAGACTTTACAACGTGATCGTCATGCGGAGTATATGGCGACGCTAGCATTAATTGCTACATCACTTGAAAAGTTCGCCTTGGAAATTCGTAGTCTCCAGCGGACAGAAATCCGCGAGCTAGAGGAACTATTTACTGGCGGGCAAAAGGGTTCGTCAGCGATGCCGCATAAACGTAACCCGATCGGTTCGGAAAATATTTCTGGACTCTCACGGGTGATGCGTGGCTACATGCTTTCGGCTTATGAAAATGTGCCGCTCTGGCATGAACGTGATATTTCGCACTCTTCTGTTGAACGAATAATTTTACCTGATGCCACTACCTTAATTGATTATATGTTAAATCGTTTTGCTGGTATTGTTCGTAATCTGACCGTTTATCCGCAAAATATGCGTCGCAACATGGACAAAACCTATGGTTTAATCCACTCACAACAGGTTCTGCTTGCACTGATTAAGAAAGGTATGGCGCGCGAAACAGCCTATGATCTAGTGCAGAATTTAGCGATGGAGGCTTGGGATAAGAGCAAAGCTTTCCGTGAGCTGGTTCTTGCGGAATCGCAGATTCATGAATTGTTAACTGAGGATGAGATCGAGGATTGTTTTAATCCGATGTATCATTTGCAGCAGATAGATTATATTTTTGAGCGAGTAGGTTTAGGGGAACATGATCCGATAGAAAATGGAGGAGAATTATATGTATAAGGCAGATATCTATGTAACAATTCGTGAAGGAGTAATTGATCCGCAAGGGAAGGCTTTAAAATCAGCCTTACAAGCGATGGGTTACCAAGAGACGGAGAGCGTTAAAGTAGGCAAATATATTGAGCTAACGCTTGCAGCTGCTAATGATGAAGAGGCGGCAGCAAAGGTTACAGCAATTTGCGATGAGATCTTAGTTAATGCTAATGTTGAAGATTACCGTTTCGAGTTGGAAGTGGTGACAGAATGAAGGTAGGCATTATTTCTTTTCCTGGATCGGCTTGTGAGCGGGAATCTCTGCATCCGCTTGCTGAATTTTATGGAACAGAGAATGTTGACTATGTCTGGTATCAAGAGGAAGATCTTACTGCTTATGACTTAATTGTCTTACCAGGAGGTTTTTCTTTCGGAGACTATCTTCGCCCTGGCGCAATAGCAAAACAGACTCCAGTAATGAAGGCGATCAAACAAGCGGCTGAAGAAGGCCGGTACATACTGGGAATTAGCAATGGTTTTCAGATTTTATTAGAGGCTGGCTTATTACCAGGTGCCTTATTAATCAATCAATCACTTGACTATATTTGTGCTGATGCTGATCTTACTGTTGAGAATAATCAGACAGCCTTTACTAATCATTATCAGACAGGCGAGCAACTGCGGTTGCCGATTGCTCATGGCTATGGAAATTACTTTTGTGAGACAGAGGAACTAGTGGAGCTGCAGGAAAACAAGCAGATT
>CAYZPB010000092.1:0-3220 GCA_964480445.1 uncultured Caryophanales bacterium | reverse complement strand
ACTGGGTGAAGACGTTTAGGTTTAGACATCATCTTCCACCGCTCTTGCTAAAACAGATATACGATCTCTTAGGCTATCAGCAACTTCTTTGTTTAAAGCGGGTATTTTTTTAGGTCCAGCAGCAGTAGAAATGCTAACAGATGATAAATCGAATTTTCTCATAAGTGGACCTTGCTTGGTATCAACATGCTGAACTTTTACCATTGGAATAATAGTTCTTTTCCTATTCCATAAGCCATAACATAAATCAATATCGTGTTCTAATATTTCGTAACGCCATCTCTCCCATATTATCTTAGGGAAAACGATAGTTTCAAGAAAAGTTAGAATGATAGAAAGCGCTGTCAAGATCAACACTATCCAAGTATCAAGGAATGAAAAATTAAGGGATAAAATATAATACATTACGGGTATTAACCACCACAGTAAAGAGCGAAGAAAGCCTAACCAACGCCAGTAGATAAGAGATTTAAGCCCAAGCCTGTTAACCGGTTCACTTCTCATTGTATTCCTCCTAGTTTTAGATATTTGGACAAAATAATTTTAGCACATTTAGCGACCACAAAGTTATAATTGCAGTCTTTTTATATCTAGTGTATTTATAATTTATAGTTGAGATGTGATATAATCTGGATTAAAGATAATTTTGAAAAACTGTAGGGAAGGTTAGAGAGTATGGAAAAATTATTTCAACTTTTAGGACAACAAGATGCAATGCGAATTGTTAATCTGGTAATACGGTCGCGACGTGTCACCTTGCTAGAATTTGAAATACTACTTGATATTGATATGATGTTCCTCCAAAAGTACTTAGCGGATCTCGAGGAACTAGGTGTAATTTATTCCATGTCAAATGAAGAGCGACAATATTATAATATTAGTCCGCTTTTTATTCAGGAGCACGAGCAACTGTATTATTATTTACTGGAGAGACTGAAGTTGCATGTAACATATTTAACAGATCTTAACCGTTTTAATCGTTATCGCTTAAATCACCTTTCTGAACAAGATATTCGTGATGATCGTGAGCGTGTACTCAATATTATCCAGTAATTTTGCATACAAAGAAATATATAGCAACTACCTATAAAAGTGGTATAATTAGCGTAAACGGAGAAGAAATCACTGTTTAAGGGGGATGCATAATGGCTAGAACTCGAAGAAGATTTAGATTATCGTCACTTGGTGAATATATAAAAATAGGCTTTTTAGCAGTTCTTAAGACCTTCAGGCGTTTTCCACTTACTTTGTTACTCTTTATTTCATTGTCAGTGGTGGTGCTTATTCAGGTTGAGACTCCTTATGATAAGTTTGAGCTGTCGGGTTTGCTTGATCGGTTAATTGGTGTGCATATTCTGGCAATCACTTTATCATTAGCTGTTGAGATGCTGTTGGAGCGAATTACCAAAAATAACTGGGCAATACGAATTGGAGTTTATCTAATAGAGTTTGCACTCCTTGCTGTATATTTTCAATTTGTATTTACAAAAACAGAATATGCGCAGAACTTGCAGTTGGGTATGCTGGCAGCCACGTTTTTGCTAGTGTTTTTGTTTGTTCCTTATTTCTTCAAGAAAGAAAATTATGAGGTTTATATTAACAAAATTTTAACTCATACTGTTGTTAGTCTTTTTTTTGCGGTGGTGATTGGACTCGGTTTGACACTGACGCTTTTTGCTATCCAAGAGTTAATTTACAGTAGCTTACGCGGCGAAACTTTTGCCTATGTCTGGACCTTTGCGATGTTACTTTTTGCACCAGTCTTTTTGTTGTCGGGGATACCAAAGCGAGAAGAGGAACTGGCAGTTGAGCATTATAATAAGGTGCTTGAGGTTCTAGTTCTTTATATTATGATGCCGCTACTTGTAATTTATACAGCTGTGCTATATATCTACTTCGCCCAGGTGCTGATTTCACAGGAATGGCCAAGTGGATTAGTTTCTTACCTAGTTGTCTCTTATACGGCAGTGGGAATTCTGACGATTTTCTTAGCAAATCCGTTCCGGAAGACTAATCGTTGGGGGCGCTACTTTACTAACGGATTTAATTTTGCAGTGATTCCTTTATTGGGCATGATGTTTGTAGCAATTGGTTTGAGAATTAACCAATATGGTTTTACTGAAAATCGTTACTTTATAGTTCTTATAGGAACCTGGTCGCTACTGGCGGTTATATTTTATATATTCAACCGCGGCAGGAGTAATGTCTTTTTGCCCCTTTTTCTTGCAGCATTCTTGCTAATTGCTGCGGTCGGGCCAATCAGTGCAAGCAACGTTTCGATAGCAAGTCAGGCGGATCGTTTCTATCAAACGATTGAACCCTATGACATTTTGCAAGATGGTGTAGTTAAAAAGACCACGACATCATTTGAGCGCGTAGACCAGATGGAGATTGTTGGAACCTTAGAATATTTTGACCGCTATCATGATATGGACAAGCTTCAGTACATGCCGGTGGGCTTTGAAATGTCACAGTTTAAAGACTACTTTGGTTTTGAGCGATACTCATGGGGTGATAATTTTGGCAATTATATCTCATATTATCGTGAACCTTTAACTCCTATAATCATCAGCGATTACGATGTCTTTCATCAGGTGCGGATGTATATGTACCAAGAGGGCATTGAAGTTAGCGAGTTTACTTATGGTGGGATTGGCTACACAATAAGTTATGACAATAGTTTTATCCTAAGTGTAACGAGCGCTGAGGAAGAGATTTACCAATACGATTTCAAAAAAGTTATCTATGAGTTTTATGATGAGTACTCAGGAGAGTTAGCCAAGGGCTTGCGCATTAACGACGATCTAATATTTACAGATGAAAATGAAAGGTTAGCGCTATTTTCGCAGTTTACTAACTTTAATGGCCAGGTCCTTAATACTGATGATAAGTTAATGATTGAGAATATTGAAATGAATCTATATATTAAGATTAAAGATTTGGAATAGACAGATAAATATAAGTCTTGCAAATTGATAGGATAGAGAGAAAAAAGATAATAAGGAGATAAGTATGAACAGAGAGAGAAAGAACTGGTTACTGCGTTTAGTGATTCAAATTTCGGTTTTAGTATTATTTGTTTTATTTTTAATAAGTTTTCAGCCAAATCGTAGTTTTATGTTAGTTGCGGCCGTCACTATTTTAATTATTACTTTATTTTTTCGTACGGGATTCTGTGGCTGGCTCTGTCCTTTAGGGACAATCTTAGATTTTTTCAGAA
>CAYZPB010000091.1:0-3221 GCA_964480445.1 uncultured Caryophanales bacterium | reverse complement strand
CAGACATATTTAACGTCAACTCAGACATGATAATAAATATGTCTGAGTTGATTATAGACACAGGTCAAACTTTAGTATATTTTTGTCTGACTTGAGACACGATTGATGGGGAGGATTCTTATGCAACACCAAATGGTTCGTAAAGCAAACTACCTGATTGAAGCAACGTACAAACTTTCAGCAGTTGAACAAAAAATTATATTGTTTTTGGCTTCTACATTGAAACATGATGATGTGGATTTTAAACCTTATCACTTCAAAATAAAAACTTTTCAGAATTTTATGAACACAGTTGACGCTAATTATGCCTGGCTAGAACAAACTATATTGTCCTTGAAAGAAAAAAATTTGCGAATAGTTTACAAAAATGAAAACAATAAAAAGGTCGTTTTAAATGTAAACTGGCTTTCATCATCCAAATATATTGAGGGCACTGGAGTGGTAGAATTGAGATTTGATCCTAACTTGAGACCATTTTTGCTCCAGTTGAAAAGCCGCTTTACTAACTATCGCCTAGAAAATGTGGTTCAACTAAAGAGCCAATTCTCAATCCGATTGTACGAGCTGCTGAAACAATATGAAATAATCGGCAAACGATTATTTGGCCTGTGTGATTTACGTTCGCTACTAGGTATCGAAGAAGGCCAATACCAGCAATATACAGATTTTAGAAAACGAGTAATTGTAACAGCCCAAACTGAATTAGCAGAAAAAACAGACATTCGTTTTACCTTTAAAGAGAAAAGAGTGACACGAAAAGTTGACGCCATTACTTTTCATATCAAGCAAAATCAATTAAACCCAAAAAACGAATTTCAAAATACCACCAATCCTGCAGTAGTAGCTAAAATTTCAAAGCTTGAATCTCTGTATGATTTGTTGCCAAAACCTTACTCTAACAAGATTTCCATTAAGAAAGAAATTGCCAAATCTTTAGAGAAAAACAATTTCGACTATGTTATGCGCAACATTCTCTATTCGAATGCCAATTCTAATGCATTAAAACCAGGTGCAAACAAAGGTAAAAGCAGTAATTATCGTGCTTATCTGGCAAAAGCGCTACAAAATGATTATGGTCTGGCCTACATGGAAGATCAACAAAGCCAAAAAGAAGCTGAACAACAACGACAGAAAGCCTTTGTTGAAGTGCGACAGCAAAAACAACGCGAAATAAACCAAATCAATCAAGAACGCGAAAACCGTAATAAAGCACGAGTTTTCATGAAATCTTGCACGCTGGAAACCATGCAGCAACTTGAAGAAAAGGCTCGTTGCCGATTATCTTCAGATGCTCTGGAACGCTACAACAACAAGCACTATATTGGAATATTTGAATTTAAACGTAAACTCGAAGACATCGTAATGGAACACACGGGCATCATCAAAGCTGTTGCAAAGCCGCAAAAGACCGTAGAAGTTGCCTAATTAAAGAATAAAACATAAAACCGAAAGATCTTTATTTCCGTCATCTTCAATATCGCGATCCTTCCTGCGCTTCTTATTTTTTACAGACATGTACACACGGTCAGACCCTGCATAGACTCATTAAGCCTCGTATTATCCATCTAATTTTCAACCAATTCTCAGCCCCAATATTTTCACAAAATAAAATAATTTTCCCTTTTTACCTTTCCCAATAGAACTACTTATGAACACAAAAAAACCGCAGGAGAAGCAAACCATGAAAATCTCAATTTCTTTCCCAAAACTCACCCTGGCTCTAGCAATGATCTTCATCACTTCAACCATGTCCGCAGAAACCTTAAACCCCATAACCGACGATATTTTATACGGCATAAGCAAATACCATAAAGCCACATCAGACGAAAATACCTGGGAATACTACTTCGATATGCCAGAAGCTAACGAAAACGGCAGCCACTGGACCAGGATCTTCGACACAGAAGGCAGCCTGATCGTCGAAGAAGAAGGTTTTTCAGGCCAGAGACTATACGTAAAACTCAGAATTCCAGAACACGCCAGCCACAAGAGCGGCGAATTTCACCTCTGGGTCAAAAGAAATCTCCACAGCGGCACCCACGAAACCCCTGAAATTCCCACGTTGGAACTAGGCCATAACTTCACTCACTACGGCGACTTCTCATGGAAAAACCCCGAAAGCACCCTGGCAGTATCGCTATATAACCGCGAAACCGGGAACCTCCTTCTCCAGCGCGTTATCAGCCACAAGTATGATGAGGTCGATATCTATGATTTTCTCGAACCTGGTTGCCAATACATGTATATATTCCGCCAAAGCAACAAATGGGGAAAATACTCTCAAGCTCTCAGCATCCCCTTCGATCGCGTTATCACCAAACATATCTGCTCCACCTGCAACGGCACTGGAGTTGGTTTCCCAATCCCCGGAAGCAACACGCCAGGTGCATGTCCCTGTTGCAAAGGTCACGGCGAAATTGAAATGCATGAATGCGTCATCGTCGAACTCGAAGAATTTTAATATAATCGCAACCGCTTGATAAAAGCTTTTCATCGCTGCACTTACGGAACTGCTCGCAGCTTAGCCGGGTTAATCAACTCTGCCCATAACTTCTGCAGCAACGACATTTCAGGAACTTTCTTCGGCGCAGGCTCCCAGGGCCTTACCAGCGGCGCTGATTTCTGCAAAGCCTTTTCAACCACACCCTGCTCAGGCTTATGGAAAAGCGCGTCAACCTTAGCTTCAATGGCCAGCGCTGACTTGCGCGTTACTTCCAGGTCCTGAGCTAACTTCATGATTATAGTGTCTGTCCGCTCGCGTTGCTCGTTCTGAGAAGAAATCAAATTATCAATCGTTCTTTGCTGATTGCTTATTAACTCCTGCAAATACTTCATTGTTTCGTTTTCAACTGGTTGAGAACTGGTTGAATCTTCGACTACAATTGTCTTTTGCATCAACTTTCGTAAAATCTCAATACCATCTCTGGTGAGGAAAGTTGTGTTTTTTTCTTTTACAATATGCTTTTCAAGCAGTTGAAAATCTGTTTTCAACCGTTTATAAACTCCTGCAGGCGTAACTCCTAATTCTTGAGCGACTTGATTGATTTTAAGCCGTTCCATAACTTTCAACTCCTATACAACTCATATTTAACCAGTTGTTAACTGGTTAAATACCCATCGGCATTTTTATTGATTTCCATCATAGCAAACACCGCAACTTGGTTGCAGTATTGTCAACCAATTGAAAACATCTATTCAACCGTTGAATACTAGGTTGAAAC
>CAYZPB010000090.1:0-3462 GCA_964480445.1 uncultured Caryophanales bacterium | reverse complement strand
CTTTTTTTATATCTAAGGGCTGGTCTATTTCAAATGTACCACTTATTCTTGCTTTATGAATATTCATATTTAAAAATTATCGTTATTTATTTTTACTTCATCTTTACAGGCTTTAATCATTTCTTCTAACATTTCTATATTAGCTTGATACCAAGCTGTATCGGTCTTTAAGTCCTGATTGACAAATCTTTGCTGTCTTAATTCTATCTCCCAATCTTCACCCCACTTATCACTCATATAAATCTTATATCTAAATTCAATATCTACATCACTAGCTTGATGATGCTGGGCGTGGCAACCTTGACAAATTGGAACACCATTTTTAATTTCATATCTTAAAGCACTAGACCTGCCTTTAGTGTGATGATGATGAAGACAGGAATAAGGCTTCCCGCAAAAACAATTACTATACATTTTACGACCAAGCTCTTGATAAAGTCTATCTGCTTTACCCCTTAATACCTGTATCTTTGTTTTCTTTTTTCTTGGCTTCTTTTTTGCTATTGTTTTCATATAGTTTTAATATTCTATTAGTTAAGTCTTGTATCTGTTCTGCTTTAGTCATTTTATTACCCCTATCGTCATACTTTCTAATCTTGGGTAATTGTATTAGCTGTTTCATATATTTTAACAATCTTATTTTTAACTCCATACTTCAAACAATCTTCTCTAGACCACTCTACATAAATGTCTATTGTGGGCTTATCAAAGTATTGAAATCGTTTATTAGTTCTATCTCCTACCTTGTATTCTACCCCATCTATTTCTATTATAGTTCCAAAAGGAATTGACCTATCACTTGTGGCTACATATCCTGGCTCTGGATACTTACCATTTGCCATATTATTGCCAGTTTCTAGATAGCAAGTCGTCCTTACCTCTATTTCTTTATACTTGGGGGCAGTGTCTTGCTCTAACATCTCTCCTAAGGCACTATAAGGTGTCGTGGTGGCGTTTTGTGGTGGAAGTGGTATATTTATACCTTTTGGGTATTCTAATCTAGTGGCGAGGCTTATAAAGCTCATAACTAATCCCCCTAGAAGTATAATTATAAGTATTTTGTCTTTCATATAATCTAGTTAATAATGCTCTCGTTGGATTCCGACTAACGAGAACACTATAAGTAGACTAATTAGAATGGTATTTCGTCTACATTTATCTCACTTTCCTTATCTATGTCTATAGCTTCATTGCCATACATATCTACATTTGGTAGTCCATTATCTACCTTGGCATCTGTTTGTGGCTTCCAGTCATTTAGTTCAGCGTATTGTTTACCTGATTTAGCTGTTTTAATATCTATCCTTAAGTTTCCCTTAGCATCACAATTATTATTGTAATATTCTATAAACTTAGGAGTAATGCCTAGCTTAGCATTTATAAATTCAGGAGCATTACCTTTATCATTTACAAATAACCCATCTACAAACTTTTTTTCATTTTCCATAGTTTTATTTTAATTTATTAGTTAATTTCTCAATTATTTTATCATAGTTTTCTTCTTTTAAGACTTCCCCTATTGTAGTAAAGATAAACATATTATAGGCTTTTTCATTTTCAGCTCCACTAAATCCCAATTGCTTACATAGCTTTACTATCTCTATTTTTCTAGTATCTACTGGTTGTTGCTTTACTTCTTTTATATTATTGTCCATAGTGTCAGCATCTTTTGTATCGTCAATTAAGAATAGACCATTTAAAGCATACTTACGAGCATAGCTTGAAGCTGCTCCTGTAATTTGTGCTGAGTCCATTCCTTTTTTTTCTTCACTTTCCCTTGCTAATGCTTCAACAGATAACTTTTCGTCACCTAGTTGTAGTGTAGCTGTTGCTTGAATATAATATCTATCACCTATATTTAATACTTTATCTGATATTGTCAGAACAGCATCTCCAAGTAATGGTTTAACTGCTTCTAAAATATCTTCACAACTTCTGTAATTATAGTTTCCGAAGTTATTCCTTTGATTTTTTGGAGCTTTTAATTCTTTTTGAATTGTTTTTAATTTTTCTAATAGTTTCATATGATTAGTTTAAATTTATTATATAATAACTCGCTATTTATAATGTCTTCTAGGCAATGCTCTTTTATTTCTTTTTCACTCGCAGTGTTAAAGTCTATTGGTTTCTTACTTATTCCTAAATATATTTGTAATAACTCATCTAGGCTCTTATAAGTATTATCGCATATAACTTCTTGTAAGTCAATATGCCACTCGGTAGACCACCTTTTAGTCATTCCCTTTAAGTATTGATAAGGTAAGTCTAAGTTATTTTTTATTCCCCATTTCATTAGTAGTGGTATGTCAAACTTTTTTCCGTTAAAGGTTATGAAGACTGGCTTTTCATTTTCTTTAAAGAATTGCTCTATTGTTTCTTTGTAATATAACTTTGGCTCTTTACCTAACTCTTTTATACCTATACATATAATATCAGCATAATCAGTATCTACCGACATCTTCTTTTTAAACTCATTAGCCTTATTCTCAATATATTCTTTAATCTTTTCTTCGTCTTTATAAGTCTTTGGTGCTTTAATTCCTTTAGTGTATAGCTCTACTAGGTTAGCTTGTGGCTTACTTTCTATATCAATTGTAAACTTCTTATACATTATTTCTCTCATATTATTGAATTGACTTTAAGAATTGATAATCGTTTGCTAAGTAAAGCAAGATGGTTGCTGTTAAAAGTAGTCCTACTAATATAGCATAAGTCTTACTTCCGTCTTTTTTGTTTAATTGTTTCCAAGTTATTTGATATTTCATATTGTTTATCAGAGGTGGAGGAGAGAGAGGAAATCGTATTAAACTCCCACTCACACCACCACCACTAATTACGATTAATTAATCTCCGCTATTTTCATCCATCTCTCCTAAGTCTATTAAGTCATCTCTCATATTATCTTGATACTCCATATTTAACTTATCCCCTAATAAGTCTTCATCGTCAAGATTGTCAAACTCTTTATCAGTACCCAGCCACTCAATCTCTCCATCATTAATGCCTGCAAATGCTAAACCTGTTTTGTCTACTATGTTTTGTATAGCATCTAGGTGATTGATAAGCTCAATTGCCATTAAGGCATTATCTTCTTCCAAGCCTGACTCATCTCCATTCCATTTGCCAGCTACCTCTTCTAATCTTTCTTTTAACTCTTGAATGTTTTTCATACGATTATTATTTAGTTTATTAAATTAGTTTTTTTGAGTTTTATTTTTTTAATTCCTCATAATCTAGTCCCTCTGTCCAAGGGTAAATTACTAAAATGTTTTTATCTCTGTCTAAGTCAAGGGAGCCAACGCTGTCTATTGCGCTAAAACTATAACCCTCGTCGTCTTTTGATAAAAATACTGGCGTATCTTCTGGCATTTCCATTAATGCCTCGGCTAGTCTTTTTGCTGTAGTTGTTTTCATACGATTATTATTTAGTTTATTAAATTAGTTTTTTTAGAGCCAAGAGAG
>CAYZPB010000089.1:0-3520 GCA_964480445.1 uncultured Caryophanales bacterium | reverse complement strand
TTTGACCCTCAAAATCCTTGGTGCTAGTAATATTTCTATCAACCGGTGAAGCATAACCAGAAGTATTATGTTGAATTATTGCTGCTATCGAAACAACAGGAATTTCTTGTGAGCGTGCGTAGGTGACTTCCTCTTGATAGCTAATGCCAAACTCAGCGCGATCCGATGCAATTAACTGCGGCGTACTTCCCTCTGACGCTTGAGTAATTTTAACATTAAGCCCCTGGTCCTTATAGTAACCATTCTGCACTGCCACATAAAGGCCAGTATGGTTAGTGTTCGGCGTCCAGTCAAGCATTACAGTAACCTTCTCTAGGCGCTGATCATCAGCACAACCAGTAAGCATTACTAGGGCAAGAGCCATCATCATTACAACTAACAACAGAGTCTTCGTTGATTTTTTTATATTCTTCATCTTTTCCACCTCTTCTTAGTATTTCTCTTCTTGTTTATCCCAAGGAATAAAAATTCTTTCTAAAAAAAGCACAAAACTATAAATTAAGATACTAATAGCTACAATTACGATAATACCTGCAAACAACTGATCTGTCTGGAAGGAATTAAAGGTAGTTTTAATATAAAGTCCTAGTCCTTTATTAGCAACAAGCCACTCACCAAAGATCGCACCAGTTACACAGTAAACTGCACTAATCCGTAATCCGGAGAAAAAATAGGGCAGCGAAGCAGGTAGCTTAACTTTTGAAAAAATTTGCCAAGTTGATGCATTCATTGATTCAAGTAGTTTAATTAAACCACGATTTGCACTGTTAAGACCATCGACTAGATTAGTAACTATCGGAAAGAAACAGATTAAAACAACAATAAATACTTTTGGTAAAATTCCAAAACCAAACCAGATAAACAAAAGGGGTGCAATCGCAAAAATTGGAACTGTCTGCGAGGCTACCAGAATCGGAAATATCCCGCGTTTAAGTGGAAGGAAACGATCGATTAGAACTGCCAACACAAAGGAAAGAATAATCGCTATTATAAAGCCCAATACTGCTTCATAAGCAGTAACCATCGCATTATCAAAAATTGCCGCCCAGTTTTCTACCAAGGCCACACTGATCTGTGACGGAGCAGGTAAAAGCCACGGGGCAGGTTTTAATACATAGACCAATACTTCCCACATAACTAGCGAAAGTAAGATTACCACTAGTGCGTGCCGGTATCTTTTTATCATTTTCATATTATCAGCTCCATTTAGTCCAGTGCTCTATTTAGCCAGTACCCCTATCTAGACCAATTAAACAAAAAATGCTGACCTGAAGGTCAGCATACGCTTATCATACATATTCACAAATGTATCCCTCCGCTGGCATTATCCAGATCAGGTTAGTGGGTCGATTATTATACAATATCCTCTCAGCCATACAAGCTCCCCAGCACTATTTAATTGTAAATTAATGATAGCACCTTTTGTCAATATGTCAAACAATTATAGCAACTTCTCACCTAGTGCAGAAGCGACCAAGCCAACCGCTGTCTCCGCAGTATTATTTTTGTTGTCAAGAATCGGATTAACCTCCGTAAATTCTGCAGAAACAATTAGGCCCGTATCAGACAACATTTCCATCGCTAAGTGTCCTTCGCGGAAAGTAACCCCTCCCTTTACAGGAACACAGACGCCTGGAGCCTCCAGCGGATCAATTACGTCTAAATCGAAACTTAGATGCACAGTGTTTGTTCGTTCGCGCAAAAACAGAATCGCTGCATCCATCACACGCGCCATACCCATCCGATCAATTTCATGCATTGAGAATACTTTAATACCCAGTTCCTTTACCAACTTCTTCTCGCCCGGATCAAGTGAACGAGCACCAATAATTACAACATTTTCTGGTTTTACTTTCGGCGCAAAACCATTGATATTAGCCAACAAACTATTCCCAAGTCCAAGCGATGCAGCTAATGGCATCCCATGAATATTACCAGAAGATGTAGTTTCATCAGTATTAATATCGGCATGAGCATCAATCCAAAGTAAACCTAGATTTTTGTAGTGCGCAGCAACCCCCGCAATCGTCCCAATTGCAATGCTGTGGTCACCGCCAAGTACTAATGGAAAGCGCTTATCGGCAATTATAGCTGAAACTTTTTGTGCTAAGTCAGTATTAACAGCAGTAACCTCTTTTAAGTATTTAACGCGCGGATTACCAACCTCAACACTCTCTGAGTTAAAGGCTTCAATATCTCCTAAATCATCTATATCATGTCCAATACCTTCAAGTCTTTCAATAATATTCGCATAACGCATTGCGCTAGGACCCATATCTACACCGCGGCGCCCCACCCCTAGGTACATTGGAACACCAATTATCGAAATTTGCTTATTCATCAACTCACACCTTTATCTAGAAATCATATTTGTTGTTATCAGATTTTATTATAACTTATATTGTAGCTAAATTGAAACAATGTAAATTAAATAGTAGCAACAAAATAAAAAGAACCGATTAATTAAAATCGGTTCTTCAGAATTCGTTTAAATTAATAGGTCATAATCCTTGGTAGTTTGTTAGCTTGCACAATCCAATCTTCAACCATGGAAAGTGCAGGCGGTACTCTTACAAGATTCTCTTCCTCATTAACTTCTATCATTTTGTTGTAAAGATTTACAGCATTACGTGTTGCTAATTCAACTACTGTATCAACGCCAGACGCTTCCAGTAGCTCTGCGTATTGGGATGCAATACCGTTGATTCTAAAAAGATCCGCATGGTTAGCCCAAGTTAGAATTAATTTCTCTGAGATGCCTGTAGTTTCTGCTAACTCAACTCTACCATCTTTTGTTGCTGCCTCTTCAAGAAGTTTCTCGACAGTAAGTATCCCTAATTCTCTTAACTTGTCACCGTACACTTTCCCAATTCCTTCAATTGCTTCAATACTTGCCATTGTTTGTTCCCCCTTTTTTTTATAAATACACTATTAAAATAAATTAGAAATCATAATATAATTACCTAACTTCTATCATTTTCAGCGAGTGTTAACATTCATTTTTGGCAATGTCTGAATTAAGTCTTATTATAATTTTACCACATAAAAAAACAGCTACAAGTAGATATACCTATAGCTGGCTAAATTAATATCTATGGAGCGGACGAGGAGATTCGAACTCCCGACCCTCGCCTTGGCAAGGCGATGCTCTACCACTGAGCCACGTCCGCATTAATAAATGGTGGGTCATACAGGAATCGAACCTGTGACACCCTGATTAAAAGTCAGGTGCTCTACCGCCTGAGCTAATGACCCGCAAATGGCTGGGCTATCTGGATTCGAACCAGAGAATGACGGAGTCAAAGTCCGTTGCCTTACCGCTTGGCTATAGCCCAACGAACTTATTATGCTACGTTGCTGATTCGGCGATGTTGCACTCATTAATGGTGCACCCGCAGGGCACTACGACCTTCGTTTGCTACGTTGCTGATTCGGCGATGTTGCACTCATTAATGGTGCACCCGCAGGGCACTACGACCTTCGTTTGCTACGTTGCTGATTCGGCGATGTTGCACTCATT
>CAYZPB010000088.1:0-3588 GCA_964480445.1 uncultured Caryophanales bacterium | reverse complement strand
GCCTTAGCTTTTGGCGCTGCTTTAGCCTTTGGCTCTGCTTTTGCTTTCGGTGCAGCTTTTGCTGCTACTTTTGGCTCTACTTTAGCTATTGGTATAACCTTACCTTCCGGTGCAACCTTAGCAATAGTTACTAGTTCCGCGAAAGCTTGTGGTTCGCTAATCGCAAGATCAGAAAGCATTTTGCGGTTAATATCTACTCCCGCTAGCTTTAGACCATGCATGAATTTACTATATGAAAGTCCATGCTGTCTTGTAGCGGCATTAATTCTTGTAATCCACAGTTTGCGGAAATCACGTTTGCGAACGCGTCGATCACGATATGCATACATATATGATTTCATGACTTGTGATTTAGCTGTTCTATATAAACGATGCTTCGAGCCAACATAACCTTTAGCTAGCTTTAATGTTTTTTTATGACGGCGTCGGCTTGTATAGCCACCCTTAACTCTTGCCATTGTATTTTCCTCCTAATTGGACACGCTATCTCCTAAAGATAGGTAATCATCTGTTCTATTCTTTTTTGATCGCCGGAGCTGACATAGCCGCCCTTGCGTGATTTACGTTTCTGTTTTTGACTTTTGTTACTCATTAAGTGACTTCTATATGCACTGCCTCTTTTAATTTTGCCCGTGCCAGTTTTCTTAAACCTTTTTGCTGACCCTTTATGTGTTTTCATCTTAGGCATTTCTAGATCCTCCTCCAAAATTTAATTTATTTAGGCGCAACAACCATAATCATGTTTCTACCTTCAAGTTTCGGCCTTGACTCAACCGTCCCTAGTTCCTCGATCTCTTCTTCAACACGCTTTAATAGATCTCTGCCTATCTCCTGGTGGGTAATTTGACGCCCTCTAAATCTTACGGCAAATTTTACCTTGTCACCGGCTTTAAGAAATCTATGCGCATTTCTTAGTTTTGTCTGTAAGTCATGCTCATCAATCGTTGGACTAAGTCTGATTTCCTTGGTATTCATAACCTTCTGGTTCCTGCGAGCTTCTCTCTCTTTTTTAGTCTGCTCATATTTAAACTTTCCATAGTTCATAATACGGCACACTGGTGGTTTTGCTTGTGGTGCAACATTGACTAGGTCTAAACCCTTATCTTCTGCAAGCTGTAAAGCTTCCTTAATCGGCATAATCCCAATCTGTTCACCGTCTGGTCCTACTACGCGAACCTCACGAGCACGAATTTGCTCGTTTATTAAATTCTCTTTGCTAATTGTAACTCACCCCCAAATATTTTTTAACAAAATAAAAAAGTGTAGACATTATACGCCCACACTCAATAATCAAAGTTTCTATTAACCCAACGCCAAAGGCAGATAAGGTGAGAAGCGGGCGCTTCTGCTTTGTTCATTTTTCTATTTCACTAGTGAATAATAGCATGAAAAGAACGCACTGTCAAATAATAATCATGCTTTTGTAGCAATTTCCTCTAGGATATTCAAGATTACTTCTGCCGCCGGCTGCGCCCCAACATCGCCCTCTTCTCGCTTACGCACTGATAGGTTACAGTTTTCTAATTCTTTATCACCAATTACCAGCATATAGGGTATTTTCTTCAGTTGCGCTTCGCGGATACGATAGCCTATTTTTTCATTACGATTATCTAGCTGAACGCGAATCCCATCCTGTTGCATCTGCTTATATAGTTTCTCGGCATATTCATTATGCGGCTCAGCAATCGGTAGAATGACAGCCTGAACTGGTGCTAGCCAAGTTGGAAAAGCGCCAGCATAGTGTTCGATTAACAATGCTATAAAACGCTCCAGCGAACCATATACTACCCGATGAATAACGACCGGTGTATGACGCGTGTTGTCCTCACCAATGTATGATAGATCGAACTTCTCCGGCATCTGAAAATCAAGCTGAATCGTTCCCACTTGCCAAGTACGGCGTAGGGTGTCAGAAACATGAAAGTCAATCTTCGGACCATAAAAGGCACCATCACCTTCATTAATCGTATACTCAATCTCTTTATCATCAAGTACATTGCTCAAAGCCGTAATCGCTTGATCCCAAAGCTTCTCTGAACCCATTGATTTTTCTGGACGAGTAGAAAGTTCAACATGATAAGTGAAGCCAAAAATTTTATAAAACTTGTCTATTAATTCAATTACACCAGCAATTTCGCTTTCAATCTGGTCCGGCCGACAAAAAATATGAGCATCGTCTTGAGTAAAACTGCGTACCCGCAAGAGACCACTTAAGGCACCAGACATCTCATGACGGTGCACTAAGCCAAGCTCACCATAACGAATTGGTAGGTCGCGGTAACTATGCAGCTTACCCTTATAGACTAGCATCGAGCCCGGGCAGTTCATTGGTTTAATTGCAAAGTCGCTGTTATCGATTTTTGTAAAGTACATATTCTCGTGGTAGTGCTCCCAGTGTCCTGATTGCTCCCAAAGCTTACGGTCAAGCATAATCGGTGTTATAATTTCCTGGTAACCTGCTAGCTGATGTTCATGCCGCCAAAGGTTTTCTAACTCATTACGAATTACCATCCCATTTGGGTTGTAAAAAGGCATACCAGGTGCTTCTTCTGAAAAACTAAATAAATCTAGCTCCCTACCAAGTTTGCGATGATCTCGCTTCTTCGCCTCCTCAAGGAAGTCTAAATACTCTTTCAGATCTGAACTCTTAAAAAAAGATGTACCGTAGATCCTCTGAAGCATTTTGCGATCAGAGTCACCGCGCCAGTAAGCACCAGCAACATTTAGTAATTTAAAAGCCTTAATTCCGCTAGTGGACGGTAGATGTGGCCCACGGCAGAGATCAACAAAATTACCCTGTTTATAAATTGAAATCTCCGCATCCTCCGGCAGCTCGCTAATCAACTCCACTTTGTAGCTTTCACCGGCAGCGTTAAATAGTTCTAAGGCCGCCTCGCGACTAAGCACTTGTCTTTTAACAGGTACATTTTCATCTATGATTCGTTTCATCTCTTTTTCAATTCGCACCAGATCTTCCGGCGTAAAGGATTCTGGATAATCAATATCATAATAAAAGCCATCATCAATTGTCGGACCAATGCCGAATTTTGCTTCCGGGTAAAGACGGGAAACTGCATGGGCCAATAAATGTGCTGAGCTATGACGATAAATATCTAACGCTTCTGGACTATCGCTAGTAATAATTTCAATCGTAGCATCAGTAGTGATCGGAGTATAAATATCGACTAACTGGTCGTTGACTTTGCCGGCTAGTGCCCGCCTTCTTAAGCCAGGGCTGATAGAACCAGCAATCTCCTCAGTAGTAACCCCCTGCGCAAACTCCTTAATATCTCCATTGGGAAAAGTAATCTTTATCATCTTCTCTTTCTCTCCTTCTTACTTATTGAATTTACTTATTTAAAAACAAAAAAACATGCATTAAATCCCTCATGGGACGATTGCATGTCGTGGTTCCACCCAAATTCCACCTATTGCTAGGTTCTCATTGATTATGATAACGGTTACATACCGGCGCCTGCTACTTCATTCACAGTTACTGCTCTTAGGTGGTAAGTAATCAAGCCCGGCTCAGAATCTTTCAGCTACTGATTCTTTCTCTTTTGCTAGCATCTGTTTACCCATGTCCTA
>CAYZPB010000087.1:0-3616 GCA_964480445.1 uncultured Caryophanales bacterium | reverse complement strand
ATTTTTTTTGCTGCCTCAACTGTGTTTTTCATCAACATTGCAATTGTCATTGGGCCAACACCACCGGGGACTGGCGTAATATAACTAGCAACCTCAGAAACTGAAGCGAAGTCACAATCACCAACATATTTCCCCTGCGCATTTCGATTGGTTCCCACGTCAATAACTACTGCACCTTCGCCGACATAGTCTTTGGTAATCATCTCTGGTTGACCAATCGCAGAAATTAGAATTTCCGCTTCTTTGGCTACCTCCTTTAAATTAACTGTGCGTGAATGCGCTACAGTTACAGTTGCATTCTCCCGTAGAAGAAGAATCGCTAGGGGCTTTCCTACAATATTACTGCGTCCAATAATAACGGCCTTCTTGCCTGTTATGTCTATCCCTGTTGATTTAATTAACTCAATAATGCCATAAGGAGTACAAGACAGGTATCCCTCATCGCCAATCATCAATTTGCCAACATTGATCGGATGAAAACCATCTACATCTTTAAGCGGATCAATTGCATTAATAATTACCTTTTCATCGATATGTTCTGGCAAAGGTAACTGCACTAAGAGACCATGAACAGTTGGGTCAGCGTTGATACGCTCAATTTCCGCAAGTAGCTCCTCTTCTGTAATTGACGCACTAGCACGAATGATTTCCGAAATAATCCCAACCTCTTCACTCGCGCGTTCCTTACCTCTAACATATGTATGCGATGCTGGATCATCACCAACTAAGATAACCGTCAACTTCGGTTGGATTCCAGCCTTTTGTAACTCAATAACCTCATCCCTTAATTCACTTTTGATTCTAGTCGCAAGTTCTTTACCACTAATAATTTTCGCAGTCAATTTAAACGCCCCTTCTTACAATAGTTTGTTTTTAACAATTATCTATTAAATAATTATCTAGAGCAATATTTGCAACACCGTAGGCATTATCTCCACTATATTGGCTCTTTGAAAAAAATAATTCTAACTCGTAATCACTTAGTCGTCTAACAATCTCTGCCTGAAAAAATTTATTCTGCGCCACTCCACCAACGAACAGAATTGTTTTGACGTCATTCTTTTCTAACAAATTGACCAACGCTCCCGTAACTGAGAGAGCAATTACAGTCTCTGTTGCACGGGCAAGTACCTCTGGACTGGTATCAGTCGCAAGCAAACGCTTTGTTTCTGCTTCCGCGCCCGACAAATTAAAATATGTATCCACTACATTAACAGCTAGTTGTGGAATCGGACCTGCCGAACCGCGAGCAATTATTTCTAATTCCGCTCCTGCGGGGAAGTTCATGCCTAGTGCAGTCCCAAGGCGATCAAGCAATTGGCCAACGTGCAAGTCTAGCGTACCACCTAACACCGAAATCGTATACTTAGCTCCGTTTTTTGCAACATTAAGAATCTCAGTTGTACCGCCCGATAGATGAACAACGACCAAAGATAAATTATCTAGTTCTTGTTCAAGTGAATATATTCCTGCGGCAATATGACCTTCTTGGTGCGTTGTATAATAAAGTGGAATCATAAACAAGCGTGAGATAACCTCAGACATTGATGTCCCTGCTTGAAAGACTGGCATGTAAGAACCAGCAACTGGCCGTGGTCGACTACTTACAGCAATTGCCGCAAGTCGACCCCTTAAATCAATTGGTAGATCCTCAATTAAAGCGGGCAGGGTTTTGATATGTTGAAAGAAGGCAGCTGATTGTTGCAAACCCTTCTTGCCTCTTTCAACCTTTAGCAATTCACGTGCTTCATAAATTTCCCTGCGGTTGGTGTCAATCAATGAAATTGAAGTTGTATAATTGCTAGTATCGATTCCTAAAAACAACTTTTCTTTATTTGTTACTTGCATCTTCGGCACCAGACCTCGTCTCACTATTTTGTTTCATTATATAGGAAGCGAGAACACCGTTGATATAACTGCTGGATTCTTCGCCGCTATACTCCTTTGCAAGCTCCACCGCTTCATTGATAACTACTTTATAAGATGGCTCCTGCTCATAAATTAATTCATAAAAAGCAAGGCGCAGAACTGATCGGTCTACGCGTGGTAAGCGGTCAATCGTCCAATCTATCAGATGCTCTGATAACTCTTCATCGATTGCCGTTAAATTTGCAACTGTACCATAAAGAATCTTCTTAACAAACTCTAGCTCCTTCTCAGCTAGTTTGTTCTCCAACAATAAATAATCGATAGCCGATTCAAGGTTGACACCAGTAAAGTCTGTTTGAAAAAGGCCTTGCATTATTATGGCTCTTAGCTCTCGTCGCTTCACTAAACTACTCCTTAAAAATCAAATTTATGCTTTTTATTAGATACAGATTATACTATAAAAAAGTGTAAGTAACAAATTAGGCTACCATTTAGGTAGCCTTCTTCATTATATATTTATAAACACAAAATCCATAAGTGTTTTGCTAATAAACATTAGCACTTATAGTTTATTAATTATTGCCATCTCTCCGACCTAAGCTGCCCAGATATTCTTTTATGCGACCGTCACCATCAAGAAGAAGTCCAATAAAGACGCCTAAGGCAACAATCACAACAAAGATCAATGTTTTCCAAAAACCAAATACCAAAAAGATCAACCCAATCAATAAACCTATTAGAGTACCGATTATTAAACCTGGATATTTATGAAAAAAACTGTTTCGCATTTTATATTCTCCTATCCTTAATAAGATTGATTACTTGTTAGTAGTAGCCAGATTGGAAATTGCAATCTCGACATTAACTAGTTCAATGCCAACGATTTGCTCGATCTCTTGTTTGATAATCGCTTGCAGTTCCTCTGATAACTCAGGGATTGGTCGATTTCCACTAAATAAGGCAGTTAGTTTCACTGTTGCTTGTTGCTGTTCATCAAGCTGCACTTTAATATTAGGTTCTCTGATACCCACAACTGATTTAAGGGAATTTAATGCAATACCCTCAATTGTAGCTAGAGATATTCGCACCTGACCTGAGTCAGTCTCAGTAATGTAGTATTTAGCTGGTTTTTCTTTTCTGTTTACATAAATACTGCGGTAGAATAAATAGATGCTTCCAATAACCAATAACAGACCAAGTGTAATTACGATTAAGCGATAGTTACTCGGCCCATAAAGTAAATCCACCCAACTGCTTAGATAGGATACACTAAATACTCTGAAACCACCAAGTACAGCTACAACACCAATCGTTGCCGTGGCTATGCTAAATATGAACAGAACTACCCGTAAAAGAATTCCCATTATACTTGCCTCCTAAATTAGGCTATAACGAACTACTTGTTTACTTCAATATTGCTAAAGAAAACATTCACTGCTTCAACATTAACGCCAGTCATATGCTCAACACTCTCTTTTACCTTAGTCTGAATGTCATCAGCAATTTTCGGCAAGGAAAAGCCGTACTTGATATTTACAGACAAATCTATCGTTGCATCTTCATCTTCTAGTGTAATCTTAATACCCTGTGTTGCTTCCTTACCTTTACCAAAAAAACTTGTGCTGATTTCGCTTACACCTTCAACCTCCAAAACGGCAATCTCAGTAATTGTCTCCAACGCCTCTGGTGCGATCTTAATAGTCCCAAGATTTTTCTCTTCATAACTAGTCATAATTAGCACCTCCAT
>CAYZPB010000086.1:0-3640 GCA_964480445.1 uncultured Caryophanales bacterium | reverse complement strand
AAGTTGGTAGGGTTTAAGAAACGTCTCATACCTAAAACCTTTACTGGTATTGGTAGCACTAAAGCAACAAATGAGTTCTTTGGTCAGAGTGTTTTTGAGGCTGGTCAGAAATACTTAGTTGTGACAACAGGTGAAGAGGATGCTATGGCTTTTGCTCAAGCGTTGTATTCAGCTAAAACAGACTCAAATGGAGATAAGGTAGAATACTGGACACCTTGTATCTCAGTTACATGTGGTGATGGTAGCATTATCAAACAATTCAAGGCTAACTTTGAATACATCAACTCTTTTGATAAAGTAATTTTAGCATTTGATAATGATGAATCGGGTCAACGGTATGTTGAAGAGGCCGCACGAATCTTAAAGCCCACAAAGGCTTACATTGCTAAGTTCCCTACAGGGTTTAAAGATGCTTGCGATATGCTGAAAGCTGGTAAAGTGTCAGACTTAAAGCAAGTGTTCTGGAAAGCCGTGCCGTTTAGTCGCGTTGATGTACTACACCTCAGCCAACTATGGGATGACTTTGAAAGTGAGGACAATAATGTTAAGATACCTTTTCCATCTTCATGGTCTGTGCTGAATGAGATGATGAACGGGGGCATGGAGCGCGGAGAAATCACTGTGCTCGGTGCATTGACATCAATAGGCAAGAGTTCCATCTTGAATAATATCGTTTATTCGTTAATTGAGAACACTGATTTGAAAGTCGGGGCAATGTATTTGGAGGGAACTAAGCGTGAAGTGGTGCGCGATCTACTATCACTTGAAGCTGGTGTGAACTTACGAACAACACCACCAGAAGACTTAGATATGGAGGAGTTGCGTAATAGATTCTTTAACAATTTAGCAGCTAAAGACCAATTTGTTTATGTAGATCACCAAGGCAGTATTTCAACAGATGAGATTTTTGATAAATTAAACTACTTGGCTAAGGCTGAAAACTGTGACGTAATACTAATCGACCCGATTCAAGCAGGTGTGAACAGTAGTGACAATGGTGCAATCATTGATTTTATGGACACCTTGCTAAAGTTTGCAAAGCAAACAGATACATGCGTTATTGCGGTGAGTCACATGAAGAAACCATCTGATGATGACCCCCATAACGTGTCAGAATACAATTTAATGGGCAGCAGCTCAATCAATCAAATTGCTTTTAACACTATTTTGATTAGTCGTGACAAGATGAGTGATTGCCCGATTAAGAAATCTGCGACTAAAGTACAGCTAGTTAAGTGTCGTAGAACAGGTGAGACTGGAGAAGCTGGCTGGTTGCGGTATGACAATAAAACTACACACATGTACGCCACGTCAAATCCTTACATTGAGAGTATGGATGAGCTTGGTGAGATTTCAGACGCAGGTCAAGCGATTGTAGTAGACTTTTGACAATAGGAGGGCTAACATCCTCCGTTTACTTTAAGGAGAATTAGTTTGAACTATTTTGAAAAAGATATTATTTATGACTTGGAGACCTACCCTAACTGCTTCACCGCATGTTTTACATTCTCCAATGGTAAGGGGATGCGGGTGTATGAGATTAGTGACAGGGTTAACCAGACAGAAGAACTTCTTGATTATTTACGCAAAGTTAAGGGTGGTGGATACCGTCTTGTTGGGTTTAATAATTTAAACTTCGACTACCCTGTATTACACCACATTCTCAAAGAGGCGCAGAGTGTGTTTGGTACAGATGACAAGGTTGATATTACAGCTAAAGAGCTTTACAGAGTAGCTATGAAGATTATTAACTCAATGCGTGAGAATAAGTTTGGTAGCTCTATTCGTGAGGATGACGTAATTATTCCACAAGTGGATTTATTTAAGATTCACCACTTTGATAACCATGCACGATCTACATCATTGAAGATGTTGGAATACAATATGCGTAGTAGGAATATTGAGGACTTACCATTCCCCGTAGGAAAGACTCTTACACATACTGAGAAAGATGTACTCATTGAGTACAACAAACACGATGTCACTGAGACATTGAAGTTTTACAAATACTCTTATGAGAATCTTAAGCTCCGAGAGGATTTAACAAAAGAATATGGGTTTGACTGCACAAACATGAATGATACTAAGATCGGTAAAGAGTTATTCATTCGTACACTGGAAAAAGAGAAGAAAGGTAGCTGCTACAATTACACACCAAGAGGCAGGAGTGCACGACAAACTAAGCGAGATAAGATTGTTATCAAAGATTGTCTATTTCCTTATATCGAGTTTGATCGACCTGAGTTTAAAGCTGTGAGAGAGTGGTTCTCCAATCAAGTGATTACGGAGACCAAGGGTGTATTCAGTGACTTGCTAGAACACACTCTAGGGGATGTTGCCAAATATGCTGAGATGGTGGTTAAACGAAAGAAGCTTGGTGGTGCTAAGGACTGTGAGCAGTATGGGTTTGATGATTTCAAAGGTACTAGGAGTAAGACATTCTACCCTACAGATGAGCAGATCAATGACTTGAAAAAAGAACAACCCCTTGGGTGGTTGGAGGAGAAAGAGCTGAAGTCCCCTAAAGGTGCTAAGAGTTATTATTGGTGTTGGAATGTAGCAGAGACACTGAACGTGGTTATTGATGGTTTTCGATATGATTATGGGGTGGGTGGTATTCATGGAGCTACGCAAGGCACATTTACAAGTAGTGAAAAAAGAAAGATTCGTACGTTAGACGTAGCGAGTTATTACCCTAATATGGCTATTGCTAATCAAATTTACCCAGAGCACTTAGGTAAAACTTTCTGTAAGGTTTATAAGGATTTGTACGTCCAACGTAAAGCAACACCTAAAGGCAGTGCTGCCAATGCCGCTTTGAAGTTGGCGTTGAATGGAGTGTATGGTGACTCTAACAATGAGTACAGCCCTCTATATGATCCAGCGTATACAATGAGCATCACCATTGGTGGTCAATTATCGTTATGTATGTTGATGGAGAAGCTCATCAATCATTGTGGAGCAACTATTGTGATGTGCAACACCGATGGGTTTGAGTATTTGTGTGATGTTGACATGTTCGATGAAGCAGACAAGTGGGTAAAGTGGTGGGAGAATTTAACTAAGCTTGAAATGGAAGGTGATAGTTATTCTAAAATGTTCATCAGGGATGTGAATAATTATATATCCATCACAGAGAGTGGTAAAATTAAGCTTAAAGGCGCTTATGAGTTTATGGAATATGATAAGCTCGGATGGGCTAAGAACCACTCCGCTATGGTTATACCAATGGCTGTAAAGGCACACTTGGTTGATGGTGTGGATTACGAAGAGTTCATCAGGTTGCACGACAACAAGTATGACTTCTGTCTGCGAACTAAAGTACCACGCTCATCATCGTTGGTTTTAGTGAAAGATGGTGAGGATATTGAGCAACAGAATATTTGTAGATATTATCCTTGTAAAGATGGTGGGAAGCTTGTTAAACTAATGCCTCCTTTGAAAGAAGGTGGTGAGATTCGCAGGATGGGTATTGATACGGAGTATCTAGTTAGCACATGTAATGACATGAATGATTTTGGTGGGAGTATTGACTATTCATACTACACGGATAGGGCATGGAAGCTAATTGAAGCTGTTTCAAAAATACACTAAAATAAATTGAAATAGGTGTTGACAACAGCACCAGAATTTGAAACAA
>CAYZPB010000085.1:0-3761 GCA_964480445.1 uncultured Caryophanales bacterium | reverse complement strand
CTGCTTATAAATAATATTGCATAGTCAACTGTTGCCCCTAGTTGAATTGCACCGATAATCAGAATACTCATAAAGCTCATCGGTTCATCAAATACAAAAGCAATACCAGTATTTACCCAGATTGCCAATTCAATAACAAAAATTGCAATCAGTGGAATTACCAGTGACCGGAAGGTAATCATAATAATTATATAAATAAATAATACTGACAATAAATTAGTTAAAGCAAAATCTGAATCAGTCACATCTGCTAAATCTTTGTGCGCAAAGGGGCCGCCTGTTGCATACCATTCATCATAGTTAGCCGCTAACACCTCGCGAACATCTTCGACCATTTGGAAGGCTTCATCAGACTCCTCATCTATTTCAATTGTTAGCCGGAACATCGAATAGTCATCGGACTGATACATATTTATGACATCATCAGGAATCATTAACTCTGGCAGTTCAACACCAACCGTGTTATATAAGCCATCCACATCCGACACATTTTCAATCGCAGCCAATTGTTCAAGTACAAGGGACTCTTTCAACTTGCCCTCTTTAGGCACAATTATAACATTCATGCTACTCTTACCATAAATTTCCTCAATCTCGAGCTTTGCGATGTGTGTTATATCTTTACTGGAAACAACATTATCGTAACCATAATAGTACTCAACATTCGCCTGAGCTTGAAAGGAGAAAAATGCAACAACAATAGCTATAGCAATACCAACAAATCTAAACTTAACTATTATCCTACTTAATCCTTTAAAACTCAATTGTAACTCGCGATGTGTAAAGCGCGTAATCCATTTATCAAGTAAAATTATCGTTGCCGGTAATAGCGTCATTACAACTATCAAGCTAAAAATAATACCTTTAGCGAGAACAATCCCCATGTCCTTACCAATGCCATATTCCATAAAGATTAATGCTGAAAAACCAGCGATAGTAGTTGCGGCACTAGCCCCTACCGCACTTGCAGAGAGACGCATAGCATTAGACATCGCCGGCGCTACATCAATACCTTTATTGCGTTCCTCATGAAACCTATGTAAAATAAAAATCGTATAATCCATTGAAACGGCAAGCTGCAAAATGCTGGCTGCTGAGAAGGTAATTTGAGAAATTTCTCCTTGAATAATATTCGTACCTAAGTTAATAATAATTGCGATACCAACTGCAAATAGAAAGATAAAGGGTTCTAAATAAGAAGATGTTGCTAAAAAGAGAATTATCAAAATCAGAACAACTGCAACTACTGTATAAATCGGAACCTCTTTTTGTACGCTATCTAAGGTCGATTTAGAACTTGCTGCGCCCCCAGCAAGAAAACCATTATCACCAATCACTTCATAAATTCCTTCCACGGCTTCGTGGCTTGACTCTGTGTCATTACCTTCGACGAAAATTATTGATAAGAGTGCATGCCCATCCTTATAAAACTGGTCGATAAGCTCTTGATCAATAAATTCTAACTGTACCTTTAAATCAGCAAAGTCATCAAGCCAAATAACCTCGTCAACGCCGTCCAAGCTCGCAATCTTTTCTTTAATCACCAGCACATCTGAAATATGCGCATCCTTTAGTAAAAGCTCAGACGTGCCACCCTGCGCAAATTCAGAATCCATCATATCCATAGCTTGCTTTGAGTTCATGTCATCTGGCATATAAGAAGCGTTATTGATATTTATATCAACCATAAGCATCAAGAAAAAACAAATTATCGCTATAAAAATATATAGGATAACGATTGTTTTAGGATGGTTGACAATAACCTGACTTAATTTATTAAACATGCTGCCTCCGTAAAATATCTATAGGTAAACACCTTTATTATACATTCCTTAAATAACTTTAAATCTTTAGAAGATTAATAGGTTTAATTACTAATGTATCATAAAGTATAGTTCTTTGTCACAGTTTATACAGTACATTTTTGCTGTTTTAAAATAAAAATTGATATGCTTTTCAATTTGTTTAAAACACAATAACTGGATAATTTTCTTTCTTTTGATATAATATGTTGACTGATATAAAATATTTGCAAGACTAGCGTTACTATTTGTACAAGCTAGATAAGGTCCACGAAAGGAGAGAGCTATATGCCATTTAAAATTGTTAATAATTTTCCGAACGAGTTTTTGAAAACACAGGAGGGACCATTCATCTCGTTGTACCAACCGACTCACCGACATAGTCCTGACAATATGCAGGACCCAATTATGTACAAGAATTTAATTAGAAAGATTGAAGAGTCTTTAAAAGAGGGTTATAAAAAACGTGAAGTAGATGCAATTATGAAGCCCTTTTATGATTTGACTAATAACAAACCATTCTGGGAACATGCGCATGATGGCTTGGCAATTCTTGCAAATAAAGAAGGTGGTATTATCTATCTCTTGCAACGCCCTGTTAAGCAATTAGCAATTGTAGCTGATAGTTTCCATATCAAGCCATTAATTAGGGTCTTTCAGTCTGCCGATCGTTATCAGGTTCTAGGCTTAAACCGTAGCCAATTCACAATATTTGAGGGTGATCGGTATGGCCTGTCAGAGATTCTTTTCGACGAGGAGACGCCAACAACAATTGAGGAAATGCTTGGTGATGAATATGACGATAAGTATCTTACAGCAGGTACTTATGCAGGCCCGAGTGGTGTTGGTGCTTTTCATGGCCATGGCGGGAAAAAGGAAGATCAAAGCAAAATTACCGATAAGTTTTTTCGACAGGTTGATAAGTATGTAACTAATGAAATTTCCAAGCAATCTGGCTTACCCTTGTTGCTTGTAGCCTTAGATGAGTACCATACACAATTCCAGAATATTAGTCGAAATCCATACTTGAGAAAGAAAAGAATCGATATGGACTATACTGCTTTAAGCGCGGAGAAATTAAATGAAATCGTCTGGAAAGAGATGGAACAGGTCTACTTAGCAAAAACCGAAGAACTAGTAGGTGCCTTTCGAAGCGCACAAGCTAAACTAATGGCTAGCGATGATCTTGCACAGGTTGTACGAGCAGCGTGGGAAAAACGAATTAATACTGTGCTAATTGAGTCAGATCGGATTATTCCTGGTAGAATTGATCTTGAGAAAGGTCAAATGATTGAGGGTGACCTTAACGACCCAGGAATTGACGATATACTTGATGACTTGGCTGAAAAAGTTATTAATAACGGCGGTTCAGTTGTTATGCTGCCTAAAGAACGAATGCCGTCTACAACAGGTGTCGCAGCAACTTACAACTTTTAAATTATAATAAGTTTTTAGTTAGAAAAAAGAGCATCCCTGGATGCTCTTTTTTTATTGTTATAATCTAAATTCTGTAAGTAGCCACTGCTTAATATCTACATCTTCTGGCTGTTCGACTCCTAGCAGCGAGCCCAACCGAGATAGCTCGGCCCCTACTAACAGTGACTGCCAACGACTGCTTAATTTGTGGTCCATTGCATCTGAGAAGATCTGAGCCTGGACAATACTTCCGCGCTTAATGTCTAACGCAAGTTCGACCTTTCCCCAACAAAAGCGTTGTTTCAGCTGCAAATCATAGCTTGGCGATTCTCCATAGCGGAATTCCCAGCCTGCATATTTCTGCTCCAATCTAGCAAGTTCCTCTTCTGCTAAATCAGTCTCCGCAAGTTGTTGATACTCAGCCATCGGTCCTGTATATTCTTCAATAAAGGCTCTCTGCAACGCTTCTATTAAACACTCTATTGTTAATTCGGGAGCCAGTTCTTGCAGGTTAATAACGCGCGAGCGAATAGATTTAATTCC
>CAYZPB010000084.1:0-3791 GCA_964480445.1 uncultured Caryophanales bacterium | reverse complement strand
GGAAAGCCTTATATAAAGTATACAAACCGAATTAGTGAAGGGGAACTATCTTATCATCTGAGTATCTCGCATAGCAATCGATATGCGGTTGCTCAGGTTATAATTGAAAGTTAATAAGCTCTAGGGAGGCAGACGCATGTTTTTATTGACGGCTGAACAAATGCGTAAGCTGGATCAACAAGCAATTGAGGAGGGTAGGGTTCCGGCAACTACCTTAATGAATAATGCTGGTAAAGCTGCTGTCAAACAGATAATTGAGCATTACCCGCTTGAAGAATTCTCGCGTGTACTTGTGCTCTCAGGGCATGGCAATAATGGTGGAGATGGTTTTGTTGCAGCGAGAGAGCTAGATGAGGCTGGTTACCAGGTGGAAGCATGGTTAATCGGTTCGTTAGATAAGTTATCAGCAACGAGTCGCACACAGCTTGAGTTACTGCAGGCAAGAGAGCAGAAATTAAAAATTATTGATCCGACTCAGCTAATGGTAGCAGCTAATGATTTCAATAAATATGACCTTATCGTTGACGCCTTAATTGGCATCGGTGGTAAAGGTCCCTTACGTGGAGCACTTGTTGAGCTGATTCAGACCTTGAATCAGAGCAAAGCTAAACGAGTCTCCTTAGATATTGCGACAGGTATTAATACGGACACCGGCGCAGTTGAATCAGTCGCTTTTAAAGCAGATTTAACAGTTACTTTTGCCTTAGCAAAACGTGGACACTTTCTTGGTGCTGGCTATGAACATACTGGTGAGTTAATTGTTGTTGATATTGGTATACCCAGTAAGTTTATAGAAGCAGTTAAAACAGAGGTGCAGTTAATAACAGCAGATCTTGTTTCCAATTATATTCCTGTAAGGGCTAAGCAATCGCATAAAGGGAGCTTTGGACATGCGCTAATTGTTGGTGGATCCTCACAAATGCCTGGTGCAGTCGCCTTAGCAGCAAAATCTGCTCTGCGGGCGGGTAGCGGACTTACTAGCTTGGTGGTTCCAGAATCGATTAAAGAACTTATCTTTAGTTATTTACCCGAAGCACTTTATGTTGGGCTAACTGAGCACGATTGCGGTTACTTATCTGCGGTGGAGCTGGTACGATTTTTGCAAGAAGGAAAAAGGCGTAAGGAGTATAGTGCAAGCTGCTATGGCTGTGGTGTAGGACGCTGGGCAGAAGAGAAGGATGTGCTTGCCACAATAATCAAAAGCTCAAGAGGTCCACTAGTGATTGATGCTGATGGGTTAAATACCTTAAGTGAAAACATTGAGTTATTAAGGGAGCGAGTGGGTGAAATTGTTTTGACACCGCACCCGAAGGAGATGGCACGTTTACTTGGCACTGATGTTGCAACAGTTAATGCGAACCGCTTAGAGCTTGCTCGCGACTTTGCAAACACTTGGCAGGTATCTGTAGTTTTGAAGGGTGCTGCTACTGTTGTTGCAACACCAAATGGCGAGCTTTTTATAAACTCGACAGGTGGCGCAGAGCTAGCAAAAGGTGGAACAGGTGACGTTCTGGCCGGTCTACTTACTGGTTTACTGGCTCAAGGAGTGGCAGTTAAAGAAGCGACTCTAGCCGCTGTCTATCTGCACGGAATAGCTGGTGAATTGGCACGTGAACTAGAAGGCGAGCACAGCGTCTTAGCATCAGATGTAATTGAGCAGATTGGACCTGCTATGAAAATGTTAAAAGAGAATTCAATTTAGTTTACATTTAGGCTAAAATTAGATATAGTAAATTAAAATTTATGGAGTGACAAAATGAAAGTTATTCGAGACGAATATGCGGATTACAAAACGATTTTTTTCCGCAAGTCAATGCGTTATAAACTAATTGAGACTTTAGTATTTTTCATACTGCTAATTATTCTGATTAACTTGGTGGATACATCTACTACAGAATTTAAGCTAGGAGCAATAGCGATTGCTGCACTAACGCTTGGCTTATCCCCCTTACTTTATAAGTTAGTTGCTAAGCCGAGACATATTTTAACCGATAAAGAATTGACGATTGAAAAATTCGGTAAAAAACGGACTGTACCTTTGACTGCAGTTGAAGAGACCTATGATTTGCGGTTTTTCTATAAGGTGGAGGGTAAGAAAATGCCTTTGATGATATCCGACGACTTTATTGAAGATCTTGATCAGAAGCTTGAAGAGATAAAAAAAGTCCGAGAGAAAAAAATGACAAAGTAGGCGATGATGATGCCAGACATTGGTAGATCTTTTTTTCGGCCAACAGTTGCGGAGATAGATCTTGATGCCCTAAGGGAAAACTACAATTATTTCCAGAGCATACTACCGGCAACAACCGAGATTATGGCTGTTGTAAAGGCAGATGCATACGGACATGGGGCTGTTAGCGTTGCGCAATTTTTGCAGAAGATTGGCGTGAAAATTTTCGCGGTAGCCTTTCTTGATGAAGCAATTCAATTAAGAAATGCAGGAATTAAAGAAGAAATCCTTGTTCTTGGTTATACTCCAGCTAAAGGGATTGAGTTAGCAATTGAGCATGATATTACAATTACAATCTATGACTTAGAAATGCTGCGAGTAATTGAGAAGGCAGGCCAACGCGCAAGCAAATGTGTCAAAATTCATCTTAAAGTTGATACGGGCATGGGTCGCATTGGTTTTAAAGTTGCAGAGACGGAACAGCTTATCGAATCCTTGCGTGAAAAAGAGTGGATTGAGCTAACCGGAATTTATACACATTTTGCAAGAGCAGATTCGACTGACAGCTCTTATACAGAAAGACAGCAAAATCTTTTCCGCAAGGTTGTAGCTCGCTTACGTGAGGAGTTTACGATTCCGCTGGTTCATTTATCGAATACAGCTGCAGTGCTGAATTTCCCAGAGATTGAACAAAATGCAGCACGGATTGGCATTGGCCTATACGGCTTGCGTCCATCATCAGAAATGTTTATGGAGGCTGGTCTGCTAAAGCCAGTAATGAGTGTAAAAACTGAAGTGATTTATGTTAAGACAATTCAAGCGGGTGAATCTGTTAGCTATGGTGGTACCTTTACGGCAGAAGGTGAAACGACGGTTGCAACTCTACCAGTTGGTTATGCTGATGGTTTTCCACGTGGGCTTTCAAATCGGGGCTATGTACTAATCCATGGACAGCGGGCACCAATTATTGGGCGTGTCTGTATGGATCAAACCATGGTTGATGTAACAGAAATCGCCAATGTAATGCGGGGCGATGAGGTAGTAATTTTTGGCGAACAAAACGGGGAGAGCTTAACCGTTGATTATTACGCAGAGCTACTAAACACAATAAATTATGAGCTAGTTACAATTATTGGTAAACGAATTCCACGTCTTTATAAAGAAAACAAGAAACCGGTAGAGGTGGTGAATATTCTAGTTAGCGAATAGAAATTTAATGAATAGAAAAACTGATTACAGTAATTGCTAGAAACTGCAAATGATGATATTCTAAGTATCAGCAATCTCGTTGGGGGTGTTATGATGTCAGCGGAAAGAGAGTTTAATATTACAATTAAATTGTCAAAGGATCTTTTTAAAAGGATGGATTTAATTGTTGAGTTGGAACAATTGAATCGTGAGGAATTAATCGTACGAGCCCTGCATCATTATATTTGTGAACGGAAGGATGTATACTTGCGCGAACAACTACAACGAGGTTATCAGAAGATGGCAGATATTAATTTGAATCTGGCATGCCAGTGTTTTGAAGTTGAAGAAGAGGCTGATTTAGTTCTTTTGAAAATTGAAAGAGGTGTGTAACAATGGAAGTAAAACGTGGCGATGTTTTTCTGGCCGATCT
>CAYZPB010000083.1:0-3901 GCA_964480445.1 uncultured Caryophanales bacterium | reverse complement strand
TTGGTACTAGGTTTATTTCTGTAAATAAACGTAGTAACAAAACAATTCCTACCGCAAGAAATAATATTCCTAAAGTGATTCGCCCAACTCGCCATTCACGCATTATTTTTCCTCCTTATATTGCATCTACTACATTTATACACCTAATTTTTAGTAATTACAATATTTGAACCTGCTCGAGTTTAAACTATATTAAAATGGCTATACTACTGCTAAATATGTTAAAATATATGGTAGTTAAACTGAGAGGAGTTAAGTAATGCTTAAATCAATAAGAAGAGCGTTCGGCGATAGCAATGATCGTGAGCTGAAACGTATAAATAAGTATGTAGATCAGATCAACCAGCTGGAGCCAGAAATGCAGGCTCTAACTGATGATGAATTACGCGCTAAAACACCTTATTTCCGAGAAAGGTACGAAGCTGGGGAAACTCTAGAAGAATTGCTTCCAGAGGCATTTGCGGTTGTTAGAGAGGCTTCTATCCGCGTACTCGGCCTAAGACCTTATGATGTGCAACTAATTGGTGGTGTTGTTCTGCATGAGGGAAATAACGCTGAAATGAAAACCGGTGAAGGTAAAACATTAGCAGCAACCATGCCCGCATATTTAAATGCGCTACCCGGTAAGGGAGTTCATATTATTACGGTGAATGAGTACTTGGCTACACGTGATAAAAACACCATGGGCCAGATTTATGAGTTTCTTGGACTGACGGTTGGCTTAAATATTAATGGAATGTCCTCGGCTGAGAAACAAGAAGCCTATGCTGCCGATATAACCTATGGGACAAATAATGAATTTGGTTTTGATTATTTACGCGATAATATGGTTGTTTTTGCAGAGAACATGGTCCAGCGCCCACTTAATTATGCAATTATTGATGAGGTGGATAGCATTTTAATTGATGAGGCGCGGACGCCGCTAATAATCTCGGGTAAGGCTGCGAAATCAACCAACCTCTATGCTACGGCGGCACAGTTTGCACGTCGTCTAAAAGCTGAAGATTACAAAATGAATGAGACGGAGACCAATGTAACGCTGACTGAAGCGGGGGTGGCGAAAGCTGAGCAGGCTTTTAAGATTGAGAATCTGTTCGATCCCAATAATATGACGCTACATCACCATATTAATCAAGCTGTTAAGGCACTAGTAGTTATGAGACGCGACCGCAATTATGTTGTGGAGAATGGCGAGGTAGTTATCGTAGATGACTTTACTGGCCGCTTGATGCATGGTCGTCGTTATAGTGATGGACTGCATCAGAGTATTGAGGCGAAAGAAGGACTTGACGTCCAGAGCGAGAGCATGACCCTTGCAACCATCACCTTACAGAACTTTTTCCGTATGTATCAGAAGCTTGCTGGTATGACGGGTACAGCCAAAACTGAGGAAGACGAGTTCCGTAGCATCTATAATTTAGAGGTTGTTATTATTCCAACTAATATGCCGATGATTCGTGAGGATCTACCAGACATAATTTATAAAACTGAAGAGGCAAAATTCTCTGCAGTTATCCGCGAGATTGTCGAGCGCAATAAGCTAGGACAGCCTTTGCTAGTCGGTACAGTTACGATTGAGAATTCAGAACGGATATCAGATTTGCTAACTGCAGAAGGAATCGAGCATAGCGTTTTAAATGCTAAATTCCATGAACAAGAGGCTGAGATAGTAGCTAGAGCTGGTGATCCTGGTCGAGTTACGATTGCAACAAACATGGCCGGTCGCGGTACTGATATCGTGCTTGGTGAGGGGGTCGCTGCTTTAGGTGGACTTCATATAGTTGCAACTGAGCGTCACGAAAGCAGGCGAATCGATAACCAGCTACGTGGACGTGCTGGTCGACAAGGGGACCCTGGATCAACACAATTTTTCTTATCCTTGGAAGATGATTTAATGCGCAGATTCGGTGGCGAGCAGATGCAGAGCCTGATGGACCGAATGGGAATTGAGGACGATCAACCAATTGAGAGTAAAATGGTTACGAGATCAATTGAAAACTCGCAAAGAAGGGTTGAGGCTAATAACTTTGATGCGCGTCGAGTTGTTCTACAATATGATGACGTAATGAATAAACATCGTGGTGTAATCTACAGTCAGCGCTCTGAAGTTTTGACGAGCGAGAATTTGCGGGAGCCGGTTCTAGCAATGATTTATAGCTTTGTTGAACGCTTGGTTAATTATTATTTACCAGAGGAAATAATCCCCGAGGAATGGAATTTAGATGAGTTATTAGAGACAGCTGAACAGACCTTCTTAAAGCCAGGAACCTTTACAAAGCGTGATATCTGGGGCAAAGAGCCGGAAGAGGTACTTGCGCTCTTCAACAAGGTAGTCGTTTCGCAGTATGATGAGCGCGAAGCAGAACTTGGCGAACAGATGCGTGAGTTTGAAAAGGTTGTCGTGCTTAAAGTGGTTGATAGCAAATGGATGGATCATATTGATGCTATGGATCAGTTGCGCCAAGGTATTCACTTCCGTGCCTATGGACAGGCTAATCCGCTGATGGAGTATCAACGTGAAGGTTACGATATGTTTAATATGATGATTCAAGGGATTGAAGAGGACGTAGCGACCAACATTATGAAGGCACAGGTTACTAGCAACTTAGAACGTGAGAAGTTGGTTGAAGAAGAAGGAACTAGCTCTGCTGCAAGCCCGACCAAGAGGCAACCAGTAGTTAGGGAGAAAAAGATTGGTCGTAATGCGCCTTGTCCTTGTGGTAGCGGCAAAAAATATAAGCACTGCTGTGGTGCGAACTAAAAGAGGTATTGTAATGGCAGATTATAGTTTATTAGCAACTGACTTAAATCGTCTTAAGAATAGAATCGATGAGATTAGGGGGTCACTTTGACCTACCACAAAAGAAGCTGCGTATCGCCGAGTTAGAAAAGTTAATGAGCGAGCCAGATTTCTGGAATGAACATGATACCGCACAGAGAGTAATGACGGAGTCAAATAAGCTAAAGGACGAAGTTGAGGCGGTTGAGTCGGTAACTAATCTTCTCGAGGAACAGGCGATTCTTTCTGAGTTAATCACAGAGGCTGAGCAGGATGATAAGGAGAACGATCAGACCATTCTGTCTTTAAAGCAGGAACTAGCTGCTGGTCTAAAACGCATAAGTAAAATGATGGAGCGCTTAGAACTGCAACACATGTTAAGCGGACCTTACGATTCCAATAATGCGATTATGGAGGTTCACTCCGGAGCAGGCGGTACAGAGTCACAGGATTGGGCGGAAATGTTGATGCGCATGTATCTGCGTTGGGCAACTGACAAAGGATTTAAGGTTGATATAGTAGCGATACAAGCTGGCGATGGGGCTGGCATAAAAAGTGCTACACTACACTTTAGCGGACCATATGCTTATGGACTTTTACAGTCGGAACAGGGGGTTCACCGCTTAGTGCGGATATCGCCTTTTGATTCGTCGGCGCGCCGCCATACCTCTTTTGCCTCGGTTGATGTGATGCCGGAGTTTACCGAGGAGATTGAAATTGAGATAAAGTCTGAGGACTTAAAGATAGATACCTATCGCGCTGGTGGTGCTGGTGGTCAGCATGTAAACACAACTGACTCCGCAGTGCGGATTACACACCTGCCAACGGGAACAGTTGTTACCTGTCAGGCCGAGCGGTCACAGCTACAGAACCGTGATCGTGCAATGGCCATGCTAAAAGGTAAACTTTATGAGCGCCAACTAGAAGAGCAGGCAGCTGCCGCAATGGAAGTAAGAGGTGAACAGCGAGAAATTGGTTGGGGCAGTCAAATCCGCTCCTACGTTTTTCATCCTTATACGATGGTTAAGGACCATCGAACAAATGTTGAGACGGGCAACGCGGATGCTGTTATGCAAGGTGAAATTGACCAGTTTATTGATGCGTATTTACGCAATAAAATAG
>CAYZPB010000082.1:0-3945 GCA_964480445.1 uncultured Caryophanales bacterium | reverse complement strand
ATTCAAATATTATCTTATTAAAACCTGCTTGTCTTGATTTTCGCTAAAGGTTCTAAACTCTTTACTTTTTTAGACACAATTGTAAAATAAAATTTAATTTTTAAGAAAAGAGAGTTGTAAGCTCTCTTTTCTTTTGAAAGGGTAGTACTATTTATCTGCTTTTTGTAGCGATGGAATAAATCTTTGCCCATCTGGTTTATCAATAAGCTGCCCACCAACTTGTGGTAAGAAAAGAAGTATTAGTGAAGCTAGGCATAATACAACGCCAAGTAAGAACTCACTAATATCTGTGTGAGCGATAAAGAACCATAATACGGAAACCATCATAGTTGCAAGTCCACTTGTAACTAACCACCAGCCGGCATTAGATCTGCCAGCAAGGATTGGTAGACCAATAAGAGTAATTACAACACCAATGAAACCAACGATAACACCTAATGGATAGGTTTTATCCATATTGGTTGGATCATGGAGATACATTGCCATTTGCATCCTCAACGCTGTATGCGCATTAGCGAATGTGAAGGCAATCGTAACCCCGAGTAAAGCAAAAAACACAAAGTTTTTAAGTTTGGTAATCAAAGGTGAAACCTCACCTAAAAGAATTACGAAATAGGAAATCATACCGATAGCCATGTAGGTGATGGAGATATAAATTTGATCCACAGAGAAATAAATGATTGGACCTAACATATATGCCCCTGCAATACTAGGGATTGCAAATGTGCCAAGTGCTAATGGTCGTGCCCATTTCTCACCACGATAAACTGGTACTGCTAAGAAAAGTGCAATTGCACCTGCTACCATTGATAATGATGCCCATAGTGGGAAGAAAAACTTAATCATTGTTGGAGCAGTGATAATCAGTGGTAATTGAAGTATTTCATACTTCGCATAAGCACCTACAAGTACATTTCCTGAAGCTTTGATAACGCCTGCGGGTAAAATAGTTAACATTAAAATTGCAGAAATAATCATTACGACGACGATAATCAATCTTTGCATTTGTGTTGAATTGTTTTGCATAAATATCCTCCTTTTTTCTTATATAAATATACTCATAAATTATCATAGAGAAAATTATAAAACCTTGTCTTTTGGCAAATTGGTGAACAAAATATGATTAATTTATTAAATCTTAAAGTTTCAAGGGTTGAAGCTGGTAAATGTTTTTCAATTTTATATGCTATAATAATACTAAGATTAAAAGATGTTCTGCTTGAGCTTGATACAATAATTTACTATAAATAAAGTGAAAAAGGTGTCGTTATGAGTTACGATTTAATACTAGTTCGTTATGGAGAAATCGCTTTAAAAGGCAAAAACCGTGCCTTTTTTGAAGAACGACTAGCTCAAAACATAAGAAATGTTTTAAAGGATTATGCAAACATTAAGGTGCGGCGAACTTTTGGCCGTATTTATATTGAATTAAACGATTTTCCTTACGAGCTAATCACCAAAAAGTTAGAGAATGTCTTTGGGATTGTTTCCTTTAGTCCGGTTAAGCGAGTTGAGCCAATCCTAGAAGATATAAAGCATGAAGTACTAGCTCAAGCAAAAGCTGAAGGGGAACAGAACTTAAGCTTTAAGATCGAACCAAAAAGAGCTGACAAAAATTTCTCTATTACTTCGCCAGACTTAGCCCAAATTTTAGGAGCCTACCTACTGACTAATAGAAGTAATCTTCAGGTTGATCTACATAATCCTCAGCTTAAAATATATGTTGAGGTGCGCACAGAGGGTGCCTTTATTTATAGCAAAATAATTAAGGGCATTGGCGGTCTGCCAGGCGGATCTAGCGGTAAAGCTGTGGCACTTTTGTCGGGAGGAATAGATAGTCCGGTCGCTTGCTGGTTGACAATGCGTAGAGGTGTGGAGTTAGAAGGTCTACACTTTCACTCTTATCCGGTTACCTCGCTTGAATCTATAGAAAAGGTTGTCGACATTGCAAAAGAATTAGCAAAATACACAGGGAGTTTTCGCCTGCATTTGATTCCATTTCTTGAGCTGCAGTCTGAGATTCGTCATTTTGTGCCGGAGAGTTATAATATTACAATCATGCGCAGAATTTTTATGCGTTTGGCAGAGAAAATCGCAAAGCGCAAAAAGGCCTATGCTGTTGTCACAGGCGAGAGTTTAGGACAGGTTGCGAGCCAAACACTATATAGCTTGCACACAATTAACGATGTAACCAAGCTACCAATCCTCCGACCTTTAATTGCAATGGACAAGCAGCAAATTATTGCAACTGCTCGTTTAATTAACACCTATGAAATAGCTATTCGACCTTATGAGGATTGCTGCACAATATTTATTCCGAGAAACCCTGCAACGAAGCCGGTGATTCATCTAGCGGAGCGCTATGAACGTTATATGGCAATTGAGGATCTAATCGAGGATGCGATAACTAATACTATAGTATTAGAAGTTACAGCCGAATCGGAGATTGACCTTGTAGCTTTATTGCAATAAAGGAAATTATACTAAGGAGGAAGACACATTGAGTGAACAGACAAAACATATTGCATTAATCGGATTTATGGCTTGTGGCAAGACAATTATTGGTCTAAAGCTGGCACAGGAACTGCAACTAGACCATGTTGATACTGATAAGGTAATCGAGATTAGAGAAGGTCGCAGTATTTCACAGCTTTTTGCTGACGAGGGAGAAGCTTATTTTCGTAAGCTTGAGAGTGAGCTGCTCGCGAACTCAATAGCAACTGAAGAGTTACTTGTTATTTCAACAGGTGGTGGTGTTGTCTTAGCTGAGGAGAATCGGGAACTGTTGGCAAATGCAACTGTTATTTATTTGCGAGCTACACCTGAGTTAATCTATCAGCGAGTAAAGACTGATAATAGCCGCCCAATACTAACGAATGCTGGCGCTGGCGCAGACGATTTGTTAGAGAGAATTGAGAGAACCATGGCTGAGCGTGAGCCACTTTATACCTCAGTAGCTGATCATGTTATTGAGACCGATAACAAAAGAATAAGTGCGGTAATCGAAGAAATAAAGGGGTTGATTTAATGACTGAATTAGTCAGAACTCCAATTTATCAACTATATAAGGATGCGGGAGCAAAGGTAGTAGACTATGGCGGCTGGGAACTGCCGCTGCAGTTTTCTGGGATTATTGCCGAACATCATGCAGTGCGTGAACAGGCTGGACTTTTTGATATCTCGCATATGGGTACGGTTCAAGTTACAGGGGCTGACGCATCAGCATATTTGCAGAAGCTGCTAGTAAACGATCTTGCTAAACTGGTTGACAATAAAATTATCTACAGTCCGATCTGCTACCCTGATGGTGGTACAATTGATGACTTGTTGGTATATAAATATACTGATGATCATTATCTACTCGTTTTAAATGCAGCTAATACGGAAAAAGATATTGCTTGGTTAAGGGAGCACTTGGAGGGTGACGTCAGCTTAAGTGATCTTTCAGCCGAACTGGCGATTCTTGCTTTACAGGGACCTCTTGCTGAGACTATCCTACAACAATTGACTGACGACCCACTGGTAAAGATTGGCAAATATACTTTTCGGAACGATATTAGAATTAATGGCTTTAAGGTGATGCTATCAAGAACTGGCTATACTGGTGAGGATGGCTTTGAAATTTACCTAGATAATGAGTCTGCACCTTTGCTCTGGCAAAAGCTACTTGCTAGTGGAGCAGAGCATGGCTTAATTCCTTGCGGTCTAGGTGCGCGTGATACGCTGCGTTTAGAGGCGAGTCTGCCGCTTTATGGACAGGAACTAGCTAGTGATATCACCCCTGTTGAAGCTGGACTGGGCTTTTTTGTAAGTTCGAACAAGGGTAAGTTTATAGGTAGTGAAGTTCTACTTGAACAGAAGTTAAAGGGAGCCCCAAGAAGGATCGTGGGCATTGAGATGCTGGAGCGAGGAATTCCACGGACCGGTTATTTAGTCTATGATGAA
>CAYZPB010000081.1:0-3996 GCA_964480445.1 uncultured Caryophanales bacterium | reverse complement strand
TATGCTTCACCGGTTGATAGAAATATTACTAGCACCAAGGATTTTGAGGGTCAAAATTATGGTGGCTGGGGTTCACCGATTGAATCTGCGGTAATGGAATCAGTTATGAAACGTGAGGGCACTGACTTTAGTAGGGTCAACTTTGTTAATGTAGGTGCGACGGACTTTTTTACAGCTACAGAAAGCGGAAAAATTGACTTTCAATGGATTTTTTATGGTTGGGATGGCATTGAGGCTGAGTTACGTGGCTACCCGATAAACTTTATTGAGTTGCGTGAGCTCTCGCCGGAGTTAGATTACTACACGCCAGTTATTATTACTAATGAAAAGCTAGTTGCTGAAAATCCAGAATTAGTGCAAAGATTCATGACAGCTACAGCTAAAGGCTATAACTATGCAATTGATAATCCTGAGGAAGCTGCAGAAATTCTGTTAAAAAGTGTTTCTGGCTTAGATAAAGAACTAGTTCGTGAAAGTCAGCTTTGGCTAAGTGATAAGTATCAAGCTGATGCAGCTGTCTGGGGAATTCAAAAAAATGAAATTTGGGAAAATTATATGAATTGGATGTATGAGTACGGACTGATTGAAAATGTCTTTTCAATTAATGAAGCATTTACTAATCAGTTTATCAATTAATTATTATTAAGGGGAACCACAAGTGTCTACAACCAATCAAGGTTTAATAATTAAAAACTTAAACAAAAAATACTCACTACTTACTGGCGAGGTATTTGACACGTTAAACAATGTGTCTTTACACGTTAAGCCTGGTGAGTTTGTGTCAATTATTGGACCTTCCGGTTCGGGGAAGAGCACACTTTTCAATATTATCAGTGGTATCGAATCTCCCACTACAGGTGATATTCTGCTCAATGGCGAATCGATTGTAGATAAGAGAGGTATAGTCAGCTACATGCCGCAACAAGATCATCTTCTGCCTTGGCGCACAGTGCTAGACAATATTATACTGGGGTTAGAGATTAAAGGCTATAATAAAAAAGAGAGCAGGCAAAAGGCTTACGAACATCTCGACACTTTTGGCCTGTTAGGCTTTGAACAACAATACCCGCACACGCTTTCTGGGGGGATGCGATCGCGTGCGGCTTTACTCCGCACTCTTTTGCTGGAAAATCAGCTCTTACTATTGGACGAACCTTTCTCTGCATTAGACGAGATAACACGGATGAAGATGCAACAGTGGCTACTTGAGATCTGGGAAAAATTTGGGGCGATGATTCTTTTTGTAACACATAGCGTAGATGAAGCTATTTATCTTTCGGACCGAATTTACCTATTTAGTGAGCGACCGGCAACAGTTAAAGGCGAATTTATAGTTAACTTGCCGCGACCACGGGCTACTGAGATAATGGTAAGTGAGCAGTTTGTGGAATATAAGAAACAAATACTTGTGGAACTCTCCTAATCGTCGTAAGAATTCTATGCAGAAGGTGAAAAAAAGTATAGAATATATTTATGGTAATCATTATAAAGCAGGTGAAGCTAGTGAGAAGAGTGGGCATATTATTATTAGCATTAATTTTAATAATATTGATTAGTGGTTGTAGTGGGGAAAAGTTAGTTGCAAAAGACTACTTTATACAGGCGCTGGAACACAACGAGTCGATTAATGATTTCAACTTTTCCGGCGAGCTAGATGCGCTGAATCTGGAGCAGGTGGATGATGCTTCTCTTGCTTTTGCTGGTAAACTATCGATTATTCCTCTGTATTTGGAAAGTGAAAACAGATTAATTACAACCATAGAAGAGAACAATCTTTTTATTGATCTGACTGTTCTAGCCTTAGAGAACAGTCTTTATGTTAACGTGCCACCAGTGCTTCAAGCAATGAAGCCAGAACTAAATAGAGAATATTTGAGGTTTACTCTTGAAGACCAAGCTTTAGGGCAGTTAGATGAGAATTGGTTTGCGAAAGCTGGGGAGTTTTTTACAGGACTGCCAACAGAAAATTTCGCTTATACAACAACCAGCGCATTTTCAATTATAAAGGGTAAAGCAAGTAAGGCGGTAACTGTCACTATCGATAGCCTTGAGGATATTGGTCCCTTTGCTGAACTGACAGATTTGGAAATAAGCTTTGCTTTTGACCGAAGTGATGACTTGCGGAAGATAGTTTTTGCAGGCAAGCATAGTGACACAGAAAGCACAGCAGTTATTGACTTTAATGGCGTGATCGATATTACTGCTATAAATAAAGGGATTTCCAATAAGCGTGAGCCGCCGCTTGCTGATCGGACTATTGACTATGACGATATGGATTTAATACCTTCGATAAAATAAAGATAGTAGTAAACTTATAAGAAAAACAGAAATTAAAATTAATAAACATTGGAGGAGCAGCTTGTGGAGTTTACACTAGATTTAATTATTATAATTCTAGATATCTTAATCGTAAGCTATATTATTTATAAGCTGTTGATGCTTCTACGCGGCACGCGTGCGATTCAGTTAATTAAGGGGATAATGGTCGTTGTTATTGCCTGGCTTTTGAGTGCGATTTTTGACTTAAAAACCCTGCAATGGATTATGTCATTAACCTTTACTTATGGGGTGCTGGCGATTATTATTATTTTCCAGCCAGAGCTTAGAAAGGCACTGGAGAAGCTTGGTAGTGGTAGTTTCTTTAAAGGTCGAAATATAACTGGAGAGGACAAGCTAAATAGTATCATTAATAAAATTATTGATGCTACATTCTATCTTGCTCAGCGTAAAACAGGCGCCTTAATAGTTATTGAACGAAACATTGGGCTTGATGATTATAAAGAGACAGGAACTGTGCTTAATTCAGATTTGAGCTCGGAATTATTAATTAATATTTTTACACTTAATGCTCCCTTGCATGACGGTGCGGTTATAATCCGTGATGACAAAATACTCTCCGCCGCTAGCTATTTGCCGATGACACAGAATCCTAATGTGAGCAAAGAATTAGGTGCGAGACATCGAGCAGCGATTGGAGTTAGTGAAATATCTGATGCAGTTACAATTGTTAGTTCAGAAGAGACGGGAACTGTTTCTGTAACAATTGATGGCAATATTATTCTAGGTTTAAACGAGGATAGTTTGCGAGAGCTGTTGTTATCAGAGCTTAACCCAGAACCTTCCACTAGGTATACGCAATTTTGGCGGAAGAGGTGGAAAAAGAATGGATAAGTGGCTAAATAATACTAATGTCTTGAAAATAATATCACTTATATTTGGTGTTTCACTTTGGTTTGTTGTTACCATGAGTCCTGCTGATTCCATAGTACCGACTAGACCAGCGGATACACAATACACTTATGAAACACAACTAGCAGCAATCTACGATGACAATCAATATTACATTGACCTCAAGTCGGATTTAGTGATTGTTACTGTAAAAGGGAGCCCCGCGGTTGTTGAAAGCGTTCGCTCTGGAACAAGCACCACAGATAGCAGGGTATATGTTGACCTTACAGATTATCAGCCTGGAAATCATGATGTTGACATTTTAACTAGTGGTTTTCCAAAAGGGGCCACTGTAAAAGTCGAACCGCAAACTGTCCAGGTTGGAATTGAGAGCAGGCAGTCAAAAGAGATGGCTATAACTGTTGAAAGGTTAGGGTCTCCGGCAAAGAATGTGATTGTTGGAGCTATGACCTTATCGGCTGAACGTGCACACGTTACGGGTACAGCGGCTGCTGTAGATAGGGTTGCCTATGTAAAAGCTTATTTAAATGTAGATGGGGCTGTAGAATCAGTCTCACAAGATGTCAAATTACAAGCTCTTGACCAGAATGGAAACTTTATAAATGTAGAAATCAATCCACAGCGTATAAGAGTGGATTTAGCAATGGAACTTATCAAGGATGATAATGAAGAGACTCCGGGTAATGGTGAGGATTTAGAAAATGGTGAGGAGCCTGTTGACCCAGAAGGGCCAGTAACGCCTGAAGATCAAGAAGACCCGTTAGCACCGGAAGCACCTACCAACTAAAAAAGTAAAGGGGAGTATTA
>CAYZPB010000080.1:0-4027 GCA_964480445.1 uncultured Caryophanales bacterium | reverse complement strand
ACAAATAAGAAATAAAAAAACAAGTTGAAGATTATGAAATATAAGAGGATATTTACAAAATAGAAACTGCCTATGTTGATAGAACCCAAGCAATAAATTTTGTAAAAAAAATAAAAAGTAATTATTTAGTAAGCTTTATTTTACAAACTAATTTAGATAATAAAAGTGGGTTTTATATTACTTTTAATCATCATATAAATTAATAGTTCAATTAGTTTTCAATTTAAAGTAATTCAGTAAAAGATATATTTATTTTTCACCATTCAACAATTTAGTTTTCTATGGTAAAATGAAATTTATCTATGAGGTAAATTTATGGGCTTATCATTAAAACTTTCAATCAATATTCCAGAAAAAGCTAATAGGACAATTATAAATGGTAAAACTTATGCCACTGATATTAATGGCAAAGGTTTATATTGCCTTGTTAGTAATAAAAAAGATGAGAACGAGGGTTATCTAATTGACGTGAGATTTAAGATTTAAAAAAATATTCAGTATTTTATTTTTTTTAATAAATTAAATAAGCTTTTTATGGTAATATTATAATTATAAAAAATTTTCGATATATTATGACTATCAATAGGGAATTTATCATTACTTCGTTATTTTCCTTTAATAATCTTTGGAGGATTGGATGGTTAAAAAAAAACAAGTTAAATCTAAAGAACGTGTAGCTGCACATGGTGAAGTATTTACTTCTGAACGTGAAGTAAAAGCTATGTGTGACCTTGTAAAATCAGAAACTGAAAGAATCGAATCAAGATTTCTTGAACCTGCTTGTGGTGATGGGAACTTCTTATCCGAAATACTAAATAGAAAGTTAGATGTAGTTATTAATAGATATGGAAAAAGTATAGCTGAATACGAACGTTATTCTATACTTGCAATTTCATCTTTATATGGTGTTGATATCTTGGAAGATAATGCAAAAGAATGTAGAGAACGTTTATACAATATTTGGAATGAAAGATATATTAAACTTTGGAAATCTCAAATAGATAATAGAGTACAAATTGCTGCTAAATTCATCATTTCAAAAAATATTCTTTATGGGGATGCCTTAACAATGAAAAGAAACGATGGCGAGCCTATTGTATTTTCAGAATGGTCTCTAGTAACTGGGGACAAAATTAAGCGTAGAGATTTTCAACTTTATGAACTCTTAGATGGACAAGAAGGAAATATGTCTCTCTTTTGGGATTATGATGAAGAAACTTCAGCTTATATCCCCCCTGCTATAAAAGACTATCCTATTGTTAATTATAGAGAGGTAATCAATGGCTGATTTATTTTCAAATATATATAATCCTGATGTGCTTTCTTGTTTAGCAAATTTATCGAATGATGAGGTTTTCACTCCTCCTTCTATTGCTAATCAAATGTTGGATTTATTACCACAAGAACTTTTTGAAGACCCTAACACAACATTTCTAGATCCTTGTTGTAAATCTGGAGTATTTTTAAGAGAAATTGCTAGACGTTTGATTGTTGGTCTTGAAAATAAAATACCAAATCTACAAGATCGATTAGACAATATTTTTCATAAGCAAATATTTGGTATTGCTATTACTGAACTTACAAGTCTTCTTTCACGTAGAAGTATTTATTGCTCAAAATATGCTTCAAGCAAATATTCTGTTTCTCATTTTGATAATATTGATGGAAACATTAGATTCAAGAGGATTGAACATACTTGGAAAGGTAATAAATGCATTTATTGTGGAGCATCAAAAAAAACACAAGACAGAGGAAACTCAGAAGAAACTCATGCATATGAGTTTGTTCACGAATTAAAAGTAAAGGAACTTAATAATATGAAATTTGATGTAATAATCGGAAATCCACCTTATCAATTAAATGATGGGGGTGCTAAGGCTAGCGCTTCTCCTTTGTATCATTTATTTATTCAACAAGCAAAAAAATTAAACCCTAAATATTTAAGTATGATTATACCTTCTCGTTGGATGACTGGAGGAAAAGGTCTTAAAAAATTTAGAAGTGAAATGATTAATGATAAAAGTATTAAAGTCCTACATGATTTTACAAATTCAAGTGACTGTTTTTCTGGGGTAGATATAAAAGGGGGTGTTTGCTATTTTCTTAGAGATCGAGAATATGAAGGGAAGTGTAAAATATATCTACATCAAAATGATAGGGTAGAAGAATCAGTCAGATATTTGGTAGAACAAGGAGATGAAATTTTTATTAGACAACCATTGTTAGTAGATATAAAGAAAAAAATAAAAAGAAAGACAAACAAATTTTTTGATGAAATTGTTTCATCTAGGAAACCCTATGGATTACCGGGTGATTTTTTCAATAATCCTTCGAAATACAATCTTCCTTCTATATCTGAAAAACCTATATTAAATGGATACAAAATACTAGGCTTGGAGAATTATAAAAGAACTTACAAATATATACCACAAGAATATCCTATACCCAAAAAAGAATTCTTAAATGATTACAAATTATTTATAAATAGAAATTTGGGTAATGGAGATTTTGGAGAGACTTTTGTATTACCTGTCATAGCCGGACCTGGTGAATTATGTACTGAAACTTTTGTTCAAGTAGGACCTTTTAAAAATAAAGTTGAAGCTGAAAATGCTTTAAACTATTTTACTACAAAATTTTTTAGGGCTTTAGTTGGTATTAGAAAGCAAGATCAAGGAGCGTCTAAGGCTGTATATCAATTTGTTCCTTTAGAAGATTTCTCTAAAAAAATTAGTGATTCAGAATTGTATCAAAAATACAATTTAACAAGTGAAGAAATATCGTTTATCGAAAATAATGTAAAACCAATGAATTTAGCAGGAGATGATGATGAGTAAAGCTTTTTTCCCTGGTCGACCAAACTATCAACCTATGATTTACGCTTATCTCGAGAACAACCCTGAATATGAAGGTTTACTAAAGATTGGTTATACAGAAATTGATGTTGATGCACGAGTAGCTCAGCAATATCCAACAAAAAGACCTGATGGCTTATGTCCATATGAAATAGTATTTAGAGCTAGTGCTATGAGAGATGATGGTACTGCTTTTATGGACCACGATGTTCATAAATGTCTTAAAAAAAAGGGCTTTAAGTGTGCTGGAGGAGAATGGTTTAAATGTAATGTTAGGGATGTAAAAGCTGCGGTTATTGCAGTTCGAGATAGAATCATAAATGAGCAAAATAGAACACAAAACTTTAAGCTTAGGCCTGAACAGAAGGAAGCCATTGAAAAAACTGAAAATTTCTACAAGTCTTTTAAGTCAAATAAATATTTTAGAAAACCTAAATTTTTGTGGAATGCAAAAATGCGTTTTGGAAAAACCTTCACTTCTTACAAACTAGCAAAAAAAATGGGTTTTAAAAGAGTTCTTGTCCTAACCTTTAAACCCGCAGTAATGAGTGGATGGGAAGAAGATTTAAATTCTCATATTGATTTTGAAGGTTGGCAGTTTATATCAAGAAATACAGAGCTTAATTATACTACTGCAGATAAAACTAAACCTATTGTTTGTTTTGGATCTTTTCAAGATTATCTTGGATATGATTCAAAAACTAAAGGAATTAAACCTCGCAATGAATGGGTTCATACAATAAATTGGGATCTAGTAATATTTGATGAATATCACTTTGGTGCTTGGAGAGACTCAGCAAAGGGTTTGTTCGAAAAAGAAGATGAAGATTCTTCATTTGATACAGATAATTCAAACTACAATAGAGCTGAAGCCTATGATGAATCATGGTTACCGATTTCTTCTGACCATTATCTATATTTATCTGGAACACCTTTTAAGGCTTTAAATAGCGGTGAATTTATAGAAGATCAAATTTTCAACTGGACTTATTCAGATGAGCAAAGAGCAAAAGAGAATTGGATAGGGAACGATAATCCTTACGCTACTCTTCCCAAAATGGTCATGCTCACATATCAAATGCCAGAAGAAATTCGGAGAATTGCTCAGGATGGTGAGTTTGATGAATTTGATCTCAATGTTTTCTTTTCAGCAAAAGGCGAAGAATATGAGG
>CAYZPB010000079.1:0-4043 GCA_964480445.1 uncultured Caryophanales bacterium | reverse complement strand
CTCACCCCTGTATGCATGGTGATGATAACTCGAATAATTAAATCATCATCATATTTTGCGGGAACATGATATTGACAATTAACGTCTACTACTGGCATTAGCAAGCCGGTAGCTTCCATATCCTTATATGTTAAGCCCAAACTTTTAATCATCTCTGTACGCGCTATCTCAAACCAGACAAAATAATTCGAATGATAGACGACTCCCATTTGGTCAGTCTCTTTATAACGAACACTCAGACTTGTTGTGAACCATTTCTCCATAATTTATTCCCCGCTTTCTTTACCATCTTTAACATCTTTCGCCACACCAGTTTTTCGTGCTGCATTAGCGACTGCCTCCGCAACCACCTGTACAACTCGCACGTCAAACGGATTCGGTATAATATATGTTTGGTTTAACTCAGCAGTTGTTATTAGTCCAGCAATCGCTTCCGCCGCCGCTAGCTTCATCTCTTCATTGATATCTTCAGCTCTAACATCTAAGGCACCACGGAAGATACCAGGGAAAGCTAGTACATTGTTTACTTGGTTTGGATAATCTGATCGACCGGTAGCAATTACTTTTGCTCCCGCTTTTTGTGCCAACTCTGGCAGTATTTCGGGAACAGGATTTGCCAAGGCGAAAATAATTGGCTCATCGTTCATTGTCGCAATCATCTCTGCAGTTAATGCACCAGCAACTGAGACACCAATAAACACATCCGCTCCTTGTAAAGCGTCAGCCAAAGAACCTGTTAAGCGACTTTGATTCGTTAGCTCAGCTAATTCCTTCTTGATTGAGGTCATGTGTTCCGCCCGACCCTGATAGATGATACCTTGCGAATCACACATAAGTACATTGCGAATACCATAGCTCAATAATAGTTTAGTAATCGCTGTACCTGATGCACCTGCACCATTGATTACAAGCTTGATTTCCTCGAAGCTTTTATCGACAACTTTTAGGGCATTTATTAGGCCAGCTAAAACGACAATAGCTGTCCCATGCTGGTCATCGTGAAAAACTGGAATGCTGAGTTCTTCTTTTAACCTAAGCTCAATTTCAAAACAATTAGGAGCTGCTATATCTTCTAAATTTATTCCTCCAAAGCTTGGTTCAATTAACTTGACAGTCTTAATAATCTCTTCAATCTCATTGCTGCGGATACAGATTGGAAAGGCATCAATATTGGCAAACTTTTTAAATAGAGCAGCTTTTCCCTCCATTACCGGTAGGGCTGCATCAGCACCGATATCACCTAAACCTAACACTGCTGATCCGTCAGTTACAACTGCTACCATGTTTCCCTTCGCTGTATAATCATAGATACTGTCTGGATTATTAGCGATTGCTAGGCTTGGGGCCGCAACGCCTGGAGAATATGCTAAGCTTAGATCTTTCGCAGTATTTAGTCTAACCTTGCTCTGCACCTCAATCTTTCCTTGCTTTTCCTTATGCATTTTTAGCGATTCTTCATATAATTTATCCAACACTTCATCTCCATTTTGTCAAACTCTTATTCAATTATTTATCGCGTATAATGACTGCATCTAAAGCAACCATCTTATTAACAATTATTTTCGTAATCTCTTCATTATGATTAATACTTCCCTCAACAAGTATACCTTGGTCAAGTTCCATTTCCGTTTTATAGCGACTAAAAGAATCAGGGAAAAAGATTAACTCTACCTCATCCGCTAGTATTTCTAAGCGAACAAATGCCATCTGATCCTTTTTCTTTGTTAGGATTTGTTTGATATCTGTTATCATTCCGCCCACTCTCACAGTAGTTCTTTCATCCAGATGTTCAAGTTCATCATACTCATGAGTATTATAACGATCAAGTACTTTCCTGTATGAGGCTAATGGATGACCAGATAGGTATAGTCCAATTGCTTCTTTTTCCTTTTTCAATAAATCAAGGAAGGGAAATTCTCTAACATCAATCCAATCAAACTCATTATTTACTTCGTTGGTTAGGTCCTCAAATAGATATATTTGCAAATCATTCTCTAGCTTTCGTTTTTGGTTAACTCTCTCCAGGAGGTCATCAAGGTTTCCTAGTAATTTGGCGCGATGAACACCAAAGGAATCGAAAGCACCGCTTAAAATCAACGATTCCATAACTTTTCGCGTGCAAACTTTAGGGTCAGACTTCATGCAGAAATCAAGAATCGTCGTACATTCATTTGTGTTTTCGCGTTCTGTGAGGATTAAATCGATTATACTATCACCAATGTTTTTTATGCCTGCAAGACCAATCCTAATGCTGCCATCTTCAATCGAAAAAGATGCTTGGCTCTTCTTAACATCAGGTGGCAGAATTACAATTCCCTTACGCCTTGCTTCTTCAATATATTCAACAACTTTTCTCGTATTCCCCATCGATTCAGAAATTAAAGCTGTCATAAATTCCACTGGATAATTAGCTTTTAAATAAGCTGTTTGAAAAGCGATCATGCTGTAAGCGACTGCATGCGAGCGGTTAAAACCATAGTCTGCGAAACGAACAATCATGTCATATACCTTATTGGCACTAGTTTCTTCAAAACCTTTCATTACAGCACCAGACACGAAATGCTCTCGCTCTCGCTCCAAGATAGCGCGCTCTTTTCTGCTCACCGCACGACGCAGTAAATCTGCCTCACCTAAACTAAAACCGGCCATTGTTGAAGCTATCTGCATAATCTGCTCCTGGTATACAATGATGCCATAAGTATCTACTAGGATTGCCTCAAGACTCGGATGCGGATACTCAATTTTTTTCCGGCCGTGTTTAGCTGCAATAAAATCAGGTATAAACTCCATTGGTCCAGGGCGATAAAGTGCAACAACTGCAACTATATCCTCAAAATCTGAAGGCTTCAATTCCTTTAATACTTTATTGATACCAGCTGACTCGAGTTGAAACACGCCCTTGGTGTCCCCATTCGCCAGTAATTGATAGGTAGCAGAATCGTTTTCTGGTATTTCATCCAAGATAATTTGCTTGCCTGTTGTTGCTTCTATAAGCCTAATGGCTTTATCAATTATAGTTAGATTTTTCAATCCCAGAAAGTCCATTTTCAATAACCCGATATCTTCAAGTATCCCCATAGAATATTGTGAAAGAGATAGATTATCAATACCCTGTTGCAGCGGTGTATATTCTGTCAGTTTTTTATCAGCAATTATTATACCTGCAGCGTGTGTCGAGTGATGACGTGGCATGCCCTCAATCTTCATTGCAATATCGAGTAACTGCCGTAGCTCTGGGTCGCTTTTATATGCATCCTGCAACTCCTTAACATCCGCCAAAGCACGCTCAATCGTTATTCCTACCTGCATCGGTACTGCTTTAGCAGTGCGATCAACTTTATAGTACTGAATTCCCATTACTCGACCAACATCACGAATCGCAGCCTTGGCAGCAAAAGTACCAAAGGTAATTATCTGAGATACGTGGTCATAGCCATAAGTCTTAGAGACATATTGAATTACCTCGTCTCGTCGTTCATAGCTGAAATCGATATCGATATCCGGCATATTAATTCTTTCGGGGTTTAAAAAACGTTCAAACAAAAGACCATATTTAATTGGGTCGACATTTGTTATGCCTAGACAATAGGCAACGATGCTTCCTGCTGCCGAACCACGCCCGGGACCCGTCATTATTCCCTCATTATGTGCGTATCTCATAAAATCCCAAACAATCAGAAAATAATCGGCAAAACCCATGTTATCAATCACCGAAAGCTCATATTGCAATCGTTCCATCTGTTCCGGCGAAATTTCACTATATCGCTTCTCTGCTCCCTTTGTTGCTAAGGCAGTCAAATAATCGATTGCAGCTACTCCCTCTGACAAAGGATAACTTGGTAGAAGCGCCTGTCCCAGCTCGATTGTGAGATTACATCGCTCGGCAATTATCTGTGTATTATCGACTGCATCTGGCCTAATGGCAAATCTTTTGCGCATATAGGCTTCATCAGTGAGGAAAAATTGATCCGTTCCAAATTGCATCCGATCAGGGTCGTTAAGCGTTGTGCCCGTGCCAATTGTAATTAATACATCTTGAATTA
>CAYZPB010000078.1:0-4096 GCA_964480445.1 uncultured Caryophanales bacterium | reverse complement strand
TTAATGAATATTTTCGGCGGTATTGGTACTTCTTGTGTTGCCTTTAATCTTGAATCATATCCTGATTACAGTATGATTGCAGACTATCAGTGGTTATGGCAGTCCTTTGTGATTGTGACTACGTTGATTGGTTTTATTGGTTTGATTATCCTAATAAAGCTATTTAAAGGTAGTAAGCGAGCATTCACAGCTACACTCATTATCTTGGCTCTTGGTGCAATTGTGGGGGGTATTCATATGGGTGCTTCTTCTGAAATTATCGGCAAGGCAGTTCCGGCAAACGTGAAATTTTTCAGTAATCTGATAGCTTTAATCTACTTTTTTGTACTAGCCCTACCTGCTATGGCAAAACACCGCAATAATTTTGAACAAAGTTCTGAGACGAACAAAAAGAATGCAGCAGGAGTCACATCCATTATTGCGGGTTTAGTACTGATCACAATGCCACTCTGGGCTGGGCCGTCCCACATGATTGGCGAAGTCAATCTAATTAATGTACTTTCTACAGAAATAATGGTAATCAGTATCGTGCTACTAGTATTTGGCGCCGCGACTTTAATAAGTCCGCTTATAAGGCCCCTAATCGATCGTGTGAAAACTGTTATCGTTGCAAGAGACGCGTAATTTAAAACTTGTTTTTTATTAAATACTAGATTAAAATTGAGCCCCTACTAGTTTGTGGGGCTTTTTGCTTGGCATGAACATATATGATGTGATACATTTAAATGAACAGTAAAACTAAAAACTAGGCTTTATCAAAATATTTCGAAGAGGGTGAAACATGCAATGAGTAGAAGAGCGCTGATGGTGTTTCTGGTACTCTGCTTAACTTTTTCTTTGGCAGCTTGTGGCACCGGCGGTAGCAAGGTGCCGGGTCTTGATGACAATAATAAAGTAAGTAGTGAGAGAGATTCTTTAATATTAGTCTCTAGTTTTGTTGTGACAGAGGTTTGGAATGCTGGGTTTAAAGTAATTAGAGATTACTTAAGAGATGATGACACCCTTGAGGGCGAAGAGATTGATCTAGAGCAGGTAATTGAACAACTTGGGCGTAATATGACTAAATTAGATGAACATGACACTTATATTAACGGACTAGATGATAAATATTCTGAAGTCAAAAATATATGGGAGAAGCTTTACGCAGAAGCTCAGACCATCTATTCAATAGTCTACGATGGTACTAGTTCACTTGATACTGACAGGTTCCAATTATATCTAGATGAGTTTTCGGTAGCCACTGCAAGTGCCCGTTAATTGTTAAGAATAATATCATAATAATCAGTTTCGAGAATTCGAGCAGAATAATGGAATTTAGCATTAATTAATTCTATTATCTGCTCGATTTCTTTTTCTGTGTAAGCGGCATCGGCAGCTGGTGTAAATTTGGCATTTACGCCATTGTATTTACCTTTTTCTGTAATGAAGCTTCGGTTGTGAAAGATAACCAGTGGATCAGCATCTGAGAAAATATCTCTACCCATTACCAAGCGTGAGTCGTATTCTAAACCAAGCAGATTAGAAATAGTTGGCATGATATCTAAACTAGAGGCCGGTTTATCTATAATCGCCGGTTCCATGTCTGGAGTGTAGAGAATAAAATGATTTTTATAAAGCTCAAAGTTAGTCTCAACACGATGACCGGCAAGCTCATCAATCTCAGCCTTATCTAATCCATAAGGATAATGGTCCGAGCTCATTGCGATTAAGGTTCTATCAGCAACCCCTGCTTCTTCTAAGCTCTTAAGCAAACACTCCATCGCTCGATCAAGCTCTATCTGGGTTGCGATATATGCTTGAGCACCTGTTGAAAGGGGCAAATCTTTTACAAGGTCTCTGTTCTTAATTGCCATATTATTACCGAAAAAATTATATCTAGTATGACCACTAACAGTCATATAATATGCGTGGAATGATTCTTCATTAATAAATTCAGGAATACTTAGCTCCATCATTTCTAAATCGGATGCCGGCCAGACTTTAGTCACATTCAAGCCATTTCCTAGACCTTTATATTCATATCCCATATTAGGGTGCGATTTATGACGATCATAATAAGTATAAGTGTGATTATGGTAGGCCATGGTTTTAAAACCTAAACTTTGTAATTGGTTTCCCATCGCAAAAGGCAGGTAATTATGGCTAGATGCTGAAAAACTCCACACCCCATTTTTTGGCAAAAGTCCAGTGGTTGCAACATATTCCCCGTCGGTCGTGCTTACAGGCCAAAGTGGTGTATAGAAGTTGGTAAAGTTATAACCTTCATTCAGCATTTTATGCAGTGTCGGCGTCGCTTGCTTATGTATCGCATACGGTGAAAAGGCCTCGGCTGTGATAAATATTAAATTATAACCTTCGTATATACCAGTGTAGTCGTTCTTAGTAGTAGGTTGGACATTTTTAAAATATTTATGCATCTCCTTAATCTGCTCATTTTCTTCCTCGGCAATAAGTCGATCAAAATCAATTTCCATCATATTATACTCGGTTAACGGTTCCTCTTTATTCTTTGCTTGTTCCTCTTCATGGGCAAATGCGTGCTCGGTTTTATTAATATGTTGGCTCCAGCCGGTTAGACTACGCTGAATATCTAATCGCATCGTAGTAACAATCCCAAGTTTTTGCATAGAAAGAATCGGAATATCCGTCTGATAATAGAGGTCATATGCTGTATTATGTCCTTTGCCTCCAGTGTTGATTAGTCCGATTCCCATAAAGTGAAAAGCAACAAGAAGACCAACCAAGAGGATATTTGACTTAAGGCTAGGAAGTTTTATAGGAAAAAACAATTTTTTGCAAAGAAATAGAACGACCAATGGCAACCAAAGTAAAATGAATGGAAAGAGATTATTCATTATCTCGACGAGGACTTCACGCCAAAAACTGAATGCTTCATTCGCATTCATTAAAGAATAGACTGTGTAAAACATATTAAAGAATTTATAGTAAAGTAACTGGCTGATAAAAAAGATCGTAAATAAGACAATTAATATTATTGAAAGAATAAAACTAGCTTTGTTTCTGAAAAGTCCTATTAAAATATAACAGAAGCTAGCCAGTGCCAGGCTAAAGCTAACAATAATTAAGAAATCACTAAATTCAATCTTTCCAACAGTAAAAAACCTTAAAATTATTTCGAAATATAAGATGGTTAAAAAAAAGAACAGTAATAAATAAAATGGTTTCCGATTTTTTAGCATTATAGTTATCGCTTCCTTTTTTAGTCACGCCAGTATTCATTAGGATCAAGCCCATAAATTTGAACAACTTCAAGCAAATCGCTGTGAGCAATATCTTCTGGAAGAACAAGCCAGGAGCCATTGGAGTCTATATCGTAACCAAAGTAGTTATATGGGTACCAGACAACATGGGAACACTGAGTATATTTTAATTTATCTGGATCAGGGTTTTTGTCCCAGAGCAAGCCGACTGTAAGTCGATAGGGTATATCTAACAGGTACTCTTTAGCAAAGTTAGCAATTTCCTCGGATATCGCTTGGTCATCGGTCTTTAGTTTGAGCATAATAAATGTTGGACGATTGCGCCATGTATTTATATCTCGTAATTTAGAACTCTGGCCTAATGTCATTGCTTCAAGGACTTCCCCCTCTTCTGCATCTAGTATTAATCCTGCATGTCCGTGCCGCCAGCCGAAAGTATGAGCCGAACTTCTTATAAGAATATATCCATTTTGGTAAGGAGCAAACTCGAAAGCGTTGATTGATTTGCCCGTATCGTTAACTACATATTCGTTTTTAACTAATTTCCAGCGGTTTATAATTGAAACTTCCCGTTTAGTGAAAAAGTTTTCCTGGAATCTAAGGATGGTAGAAATGCCAAGAGCGTTGTCTTTAAGTAGATCGTCGATAGCAGATTTTCCAAGGCCAGTCTGAAAGAACAGTTCCTTGTATTCAGCGTCAGTTATAAGGTCCTTTTCTAAGATCATTGTAATATCGTTTTTTTCATAGTCTGGATAGACATAGCCATTAGATTTAAGAAGCTGCGTTGTTATGCCATAAGCAATAATTAAAAGAATAATTATTAAAATAAATACTTTGAATATATTGGTAGTTCTCTGGGAGAGAGTCCGTTTTGG
>CAYZPB010000077.1:0-4110 GCA_964480445.1 uncultured Caryophanales bacterium | reverse complement strand
TCTCCTTTATTTATCCCCAACATTCATCAGCAGCTCATCCTTGCTGGGCAATCTACAGCAGCGGGACACCAAGAGCAATAGAAGTCTGGGTTACGGGCAAGCTCTTCGCTGTCACCTTTGCGTAACGCTGCTTCGATCTGGTTTGCATAGTAGGTGAAGTTCATCATGGCCCACTTCTTTGTCTCTGGTGTGAGGAATACCATGTAGTCATAGTAAGCAGGTGTCTTTGTTCGAGTCATTAGATGTATGCGAGCCTGGTTGAACTGCTTAGCTATGGCATATACCAGAACCTGAAATGCCCACTTGGGCTGCATACCCGCTCTCTTGCTTGTCTTGAGATCAACCAACAGGGATTCGTTGGCTACTGAAACGTCTATGTAACCTGTGATCGGTTTGTCTATCTGCAAGGACAGAGCGCATATCTCGCCCAGAACTGCCCACTGATCGGGGCTAATGTCGATCTTCTCCTGACAACCTGTAGCTTTCTTGATTGCGAATGGCTGTGCAAAGTAACCCTCCACTGCTTCCTCAACGCCTTCGAGTAAGGGCCCCATCTTCTCGGGCTTGCCTGTTTTCTTGTTTATTGCTGGAAAACCCAAGCGAGTAGAGATAACCTGGTCGAACTGTGAGCCGAAGCTTGCTGCTTCTGAGCTAGGCTGTTCGTTGCCAAGCACGTATTTTTCCCACCAGGAGCGGGGGCAGTCAGCCCAAAGTTGCAAACTGCTGATTGAGTAATGGTGAATTTTATTAAGTAAAGACATTATTTTCCTCCGTTATTTATCCGACCAACGCTCGGTTGGTGCGTAATCAAATTTAAGATCGGGCACAATAGAACCTGATCGAGTAACAAACTGTTCGATAGTATCAGAATATTTTTGAAATTCATAGTTCGGGTGGTGTGGGGGAAACAGCTCATCATGAATCTGTAGAGTAGGTATCCTGTGCTTATTCCATATCTCAGCCTGTAGCTGCTTGTTAAGTGTTGCGCCTGTTGCCTGAATCCTGAAGTTACCTGCTTGTCGGCTGACCGCTGCTTGAACTGCAATGGCCGAACCCAATAGAGCACTAGTTATAGCCCTGTCATAGGTCTGAACACCTTTGGTCTGGTTACGAATAATCTTGCCCACATGTCCTGATCGAATCTTTTTGCTGTTACCAAGTTCCCACATCAGTTCTGCAACAGATGCCTCGAAGTTCCAATGTCTGTCGAAGCCGGTCAGATCAGTCAGCGAACGCTTCATGCGTCTGACAGAATTTTTCGTCCAGCGGTCAGTATCGGCTGTTAGGAAGTTCTGTTCAATCCATGCACGGTATCGCTTCATGCCTGGGTATCGGTCATACAACCTGTCGAGGATTGCCTGTGCTTCATACTCTGGCACGTTAAGAGACTCAGCCACTGCATGAGCTGTGCAGAAATAGAATGAGCCGAAGATAACCCCTTTCATACCTTTCCTAATCTTCTCCAGGCGCAACTCGTCTTTGCGTCTCACCTGATAATCTTCATAGCTTATACCTTCAGATAGAATCTCAGGGTGAAACTGCACGCAGCCCAGAGTATGCAGATCGACTTTGTTGTGAATATCTTCCTGTAGTTGTGCATCATCATAAACCTTAGCAGCAATACGAACCTCGAAGCTTGCCCAGTCACCGACACAGGGGGTCAGTATTGCGTGTCGCAAACCTACCCGCTGCTTCTTGTCGAAGTCTGCTTCCTCTGCATCAGCTATTTGCTGCAAGAAATCTTCTGGCAGTTCGTCAAGTTCTTCTTCGGGTAGCTCATACTCATCAACAGAGCCTATGCCCTGCCAGTTGATACCGGATGTTCCAGCCATGCGGTTCGTAGATGTTCCCATAACTCTAAGGTCTGGGTGCGCCCTGCCTGTTCGGCACTCTTTCACCTTCTGTATCTGCAACAGCCTTTGTCTACTTGGGCCATATTCAACCATAGCAGCAGCTAACTCCGCTCCCCTACCTGTTTCATGCTCAGCCAGGTGCTTTAGTACGGACTTCTTTGTGCTTGCCAGTATGGGGAAGTAGGGCTGCAAGAGCTGTAACCTGTCTTTGCTTGATCGAAGATTGATACCTGCAATCTCTTTCTCGATGCGCTCTACCCGAGAGCCATAATATTCTTCCGCATCGTCCAGAGCCGTCCGGTCTATGTCAAACCCGTAGTAACGCAGATAAGCCATGTTGTGACAGCAGTCTGAGTTATAATCTGGGTCGGGTCTGCCAAGCTTTTCATACAGAGCCTTGAGATAAAGTATGTCCAGCTTTGAATAGCGGTAGAAGTCATGTCCCGGTTGCATCAGAATCCTGTCACACTGGGGCTCAATGACTTTGATAATATCTTCATTAGGGTAGGGCAACCAGGGTTTCTCGGTTCCCTTCTCTGGTAATGGCCAAACCTCTGCAAGGTCTATTGTAGGTAGCCCATATTCCTTCATCAAGCCCTTGAGAGACACACGACCCGTAGCTCTGAAGGACAGGCTAACCAGATCGTCTCTCTTGGGCTGCTTGTGAATTGACACTGATAGACCGAAGCTCTGGGGCAACAGGGGTTTGAGCCTGTCACACACCAGGTTCGATACATATTCCATACAGATTTTAGGTATGCGTCTGACCACTGCCACAGACTTACCCGCAGATCGGCCAAAGGCAAACGGAGCTAGGGGACTCTTGAGCATAGCAGGGACTTGCAGATCGAGAACCTTGCAAGCGAACGGCATAACCGGTCTCTCTACTGAATCATATTCATAACCCAGAAGTTTGTGCTTCAGCCGATACATGTGAAACATATCAAAAGCCGAATTGAAGATAACCACTGTCACATCTGGTCGTTCCAGATAGCCGATAACCTCTGCCACAGCAAGTCGAGCAGCAGGGTCTGCTTCCCAACCTCTGAGCAGGGGGATCATGCGAACAGGCCCATTGTCTACAGCATACTGGATCAACTTGACAACGCCTGTCAGACCTACAGTTTCAGTATCTAGGTAAACGAACATTATGCCTCCAGGTATTTATCTATAAGTTTGGGTAGTGGTAGATAGTATTTACCATACTTCATGACATACCCATCGACTACTGCCTTTGTCAATCTGGCTCTGCCCAAGTGCATGGAGCAATCCCAATCTACAGAAGCAGTCAGAACTATCGCCGGAAATCTAACTTCCATCAGCATCTCGACCAGGGACTTTCTCATAGTCCCACCATCTTTCTGAGTGCTGCTACTGGGTTACGGTTTGGTAATACTTCGTAATACCTTTCCCCTTTGTAGCGGATCAGGACGAACCGACCCCGAGCCAAAACCACAACTGTTCCGGGAACCTTTGCCTCTATGTCCCAACTATACATTCTCGAACTCCTCCATTAATAATTTGATGATGAAATCCTCTGACACGCCTTTGTGCTGCTGGACTAGCTCGACTCTGCGCCTGTCCAATGTATCTTCACAGCACAGGTGGTAAATGTTCACACCGTTCTTCTGACCAGGTCTATGCACCCTGCCGAGCATCTGCTCATAATCGTCCGGCTTTGTAGATGTGGAGAGGAAGATGATTGTGGAGCAAACACCCTGAAGGTTCATGCCTTTTGAGAATCCTGCATTGGCTATCAGAATGTCCGTCCCGCCAGTCTTGAATCTGCTGATCTCTGATGCAAAGTCTGCACCACCACGAATAACTGCTGGAAGCCTGTGAGCAAACTTCTCGGAGAGCTGATCCACACAGTCAGACCAGTTTGTAACCAATATAACTGGTTCGCCAATATCCTCGACCAGACGATCTACCACGTCCATCTTGGGGCTGACAAACCTGATCGGTCTGTCGTTATCATCATAGACAAACCCGTCTGTGCATTGCATAACCTGAGCCAGACGCTTGTGTGTTCCGCTTGCAGTTGCCCCACCTGTCTTGACAAGATCGAACTGTGCTGGTTTGCCACAAGTGATAAAGTGGAACTGAATCTCTGGAAGCTCTGCTATGATCTCTGCTGGATCAACCGTACGGATATAGGGAGCGATGAATCTGCTGACCCGTTCTCTATCCCACTGAGTTGTTACATAGGCTTTGTTTGGCCCGACTTCCTTCAGCTCGGTGTCAAGCCCGAAGTAGA
>CAYZPB010000076.1:0-4149 GCA_964480445.1 uncultured Caryophanales bacterium | reverse complement strand
AGCGTGACATGGTAAACGGAGTCCAAAGTTGCGAACTTGATTTGACAGTACCTTTTCTGGCGATGACCGCGTTGCCGTGCAGCATGTTGATGCAGTCGATGATATCCCGGCGCATCTCCCGGATGGCGATGGACTCCGGAGCGAACACATCGCTGTAGCGCATGACGTCGCTTTCATCCATATAGATGCCCTGCAGCAAGAACAGTGGGGTGGCCGCGACGCGGTTGTACTCATACAGCGCGCGGTAAAAATCCGGTGCCTGCGGTGTATAGACGCGGATGGTGTTGGACCCCATCGCCGCAATCCGGACAAACCAGTCAAAGTAGGTTGCGTAGCCGATGGCGTACTCCCCGGGAAACGAGCCGGGGACGCCCAGGCCGATGTTCACGCCCGCAAGGAAACTATCCTGCCACTCGCCCTGCGCGTCCAGCATCTGGAACGTCTCCCCGGCTACGCGCGACACATAGCTGATTCCGCGCTCATCCCGGAACAGGGGCTGCCTGTAGCCGATGGAAAAAAGTACGAACGCGTGCCCGTAAAACCAGCTGCCAGCAGCAGGAGAAAAGCCAGAAAACCGCCGATTACCCTCTTCAAACGCCTCGTCCTCTCCCAAAAAACGGAATATTTTCCCGGCAGCGGCATCCTTCGCCGGCGCAAAGCAAGGGCTCATCCGCCCAGTCTGTCCTGCGCAGCAGACCGTCCGCCGGGTTTCGGGGTGCAGCGGCCCGGGACGGGGTGCGGCAAAGTGTGGGGGACATAGCCGAAGGTTGCCAAACCGAAACGTAATTAACCACATCATGCACCAACGCTCAAGTGCGGGCAGCGGCCGTTGGGGCGGGGGTTATTCGCGGTTGCGCACCTCCATCAGGGCGGCCGCGTCATGCAGGGCGAAGGACAAGCCCGCGCAATCACACCGCGCCCGCCGTTCATTGCGGCTGCTCCGGGCGGCCTGCAGCCCGCAGCAGAAAAAAGCGGCAGCCTGCGCTGCCGGTCCCGGGGCGCGCCTCCGCGCTGCGGCATCAAGGGATTTTCGTCTTGCGGTAGTTCGGGTTCTTTTGCGTTTTCTGTGCGTAGAGCAATTTGTCCGCCCGGTCGATTACCTTGCTGATTTCGAGCCCCGGCCGGCACACGAATTCCGTGATGCCCACGGACGCCTGAATACAGTAGGGCTTGTCGGAGGCCTGATTGTACCGGCTGAACAGCGCGGCCAGCCGGGCGGTGAAGGAGACCGCGAAATCAGGGTCGTCCTCCAAGAGCAGGACGATGAACTCATCGCCGCCGACCCGCGCGACCAAATCCTGGCTGCGCACGGCGTGTTTGAGAATGGTGCTGGCGGCCACGATTGCTTCGTCTCCGGCTGTGTGCCCGAAACTGTCGTTGATTCCCTTCAGGTTGTCCAGGTCCAAAAAGGCGCAAAAAGCGCGCCTGCCCTCGTTTTCGCGGTTGAGTCGGATTGCCTGCTCAATGAAGCCGCGGCGGTTGTAGACATTGCACATGGGGTCGTACTCTGACAGGAAGCTCAGCACTTCGATGCGCTCACGGGTGTTGTCCAGTTCGCCCAGCACGATTCGCTCCTTGGATTTCAGGTCAAGGAAATTGGCCATGATGCCCAGCTGCAAGCCGAGGATGTGGAGGATAGGGAGCGTTCTGCGGTCCGCCTCGCACAGGAAGATTCCGTACTGCACGTCTCCGGAGAAGATGCCGAAGGTAATCAGCCGATCACCGCCCTTGAGGCCCGGCAGTCCGACCAGCGGGGACCCCGCGTCCAGCATCGGCATCCGCGAACGCGGGTAGCCCACGGAGACCTCGCCATCCTGGCAGGCGGCCAGAAGCAGCCTGCCCGAAGTATCTGAATCCATCTGCTTGTTTGCGCGCCGTGGCACCGGCAGCAGGCAGATGTGCACTTTCTCAAGGCCGATGTGGCGCAGCCTGTCCACCGCCCTGCGGAATACGATGTCCTCCTCATCATCCGAGATGACCAAATCCCGGATAAACTCCTGCGCGAACCACGCCTGCATGCGAATCCGGTTGTACCGCAGGGACGAGTTCTGCACCTCAAAGGCATACAGGGCGCCAAGGATGCCCAGCAGGGCCTGGTTGAGCCGCAGACCCGCAGCGCACATGTTGATGCCTCCCGCCTTGAACAGGTGGCTGTGCAGGCGGTTCGCAATTTGGGCGACGACCGTGCTGTACTGATCCATGCCGGACTCCAGAAACGCCGAAAGCTCGGCCCCGCATCCGGCGGCATCCCTGCGTTCCAGCGCCGCGGAGGAGGCGCTGGAAAGGATGCGGTCGATCAACTCCGTCAGGCTTGCGTGTCCGTCCGGCGCGTACAGCTGTGTCAGGTCATTGCGCAGGCGCTCCGCCACCCGGGTGATGTAGTCTTCGTCGCCGCGGTTCTCGATTTCAAAAATGCTGCCGTCCATCTGCAGCGCGCAGCCGCAGGACGCCCGAACGTGCATCCTGGTCTGCATCCTGGCCACGGGCGGCGATTTCCCTTCCATCAGTTCCGCGGCCGTCATGACGGCCAGATACCCGGTGTTCATCGCCTGCTGGGAAATGGTGGTGAGCGGAGGGGACAGGGTCCTCCCGGTGGTGAAATCATCAAATCCCGTCACCGCGATGTCTCTGCCGGGGACAAGGCCGCGCTCCGCCAGCACCTGGTAGGCGGTCCGCACCATCTCGTCATTGCAGAACATGATGGCCTCAAGGCCCGGATGTTCGTCCAACAGCCGGTTCACCACCCCGGAGACAAAGCCGGACAGGTCCCCGCGGCACAGCATCCCGTTTTCGACGGTCAACCCGTGTCTTTCCATGGTGTCCAGGTATGCGCGTTCGCGGACGGTGCCGTCGGGATGGTCCGGCGGACCCGCGACAAAGGCGATTTTGCGGTATCCGTGGTCGGCAATCAAGTGCTCGGTCAACCGGCAGACACTGCCGTAGTTGTCCACCAGGATGACGGCCTGCCCCGGGGCTTTGGCTACGGACCGGTGGAGCACGACGCGCTTTTTCCCCTTGAACCGCTTGAGAAATTCCTGATAGTGCCTGTCGTCCGTGAAGCCCGACAGGGAACCGCAGGAGATGATGAAAGCGTCCGCGCCGACCAGTTCCGTGTAGTCATAGATGCTGTTGAAGTACTGGATTGCCTCCCGCTCCCTGTCCGAGTCGATTGGCGCGGTGTTCTTCTGCTTTCCGCTCATGTAAAACAGTCCGATGCCCTGCTGCGCGGCCGCTTCGTTCATGCCGCGCATCAGTTCGTCGGTGTAGTCATAGCTGATGTCGCCTATGATGACGCAGATGGTTCTCCCGCTGGGCATTTTGTCCCGCCTTCCGCATGTGACTGCACAAAAATGCGGCGTTCGGGCCGCAATAAGGCATAGTATCAGTATTATACGGCCTTTTCGTATTTCGTCAAGCCCAGAGCGGCGCGTGTGGGCGAAGCACCGCCTTCCCGGCAGGCCGTAGACGCTTCTTTTGACAAAACCGCTTGCCGCCGGGTAAGTGTCGACAGAAGGGATTGTGCCGGCGCCCGGCGCAAATGCGCTTGGGGTTCCCGGCCGGATTGCCGTCCAATGCTGCACGGAACGCACCGCAATCAGCGGAGCGCTTCCCCGGGTCAGGCAGAGGGGAACGCAAATCACCGCGTGGTTTCCGCGGCGCTCCCCGCGGCACAGTCTTGAGCGGCCGCGGATGATATGTTAGGATGACGCAAGTACGGTAGGGATTTGCATGAATGGGCGGTCTTTCCAAAGTTCCGGCCCGGTTTGAGGAACGGGCAGACCGCCGAAACTATGGATGGCACACAACGCTGACAGCGCCCTTTGAGGGGGAATTCGATGGAGAATGGTATCTTCCGTGCCTTGATCAACAACGGCGCCGTGCTGCTGGCTTTGTCCGCCGTTTTTGAAACGGCCTATTTTCTGCCGGCACGGTACCAGCGGTTCAAAACGGTTTTCAGCGGAATCCTCATCGCCGGCGCGTGCATCGCAGTGATGGCGGCGCCTTTCAGGATCCAGTCCGGCATCATCTTTGACACCCGGTCTATCCTGATCAGCGTGACCGCCCTGATTTTCGGCCCCGTGCCGGCATCCATCACCGCCGCGGCAGCCCTGGCGTTCCGGCTGTTCATCGGCGGTATCGGCACCTGGG
>CAYZPB010000075.1:0-4240 GCA_964480445.1 uncultured Caryophanales bacterium | reverse complement strand
TTGTTCAACTGAATTGACTCGCTTGTAATGATTATATACGGCAACTGCTAATGTCTTTTTAGCGATATCCTGATTAATTACATATTGATCAAGGTGTTCACTAATCTCACGTGGTTTAGGCAAGACCGTGTTTTTCTTTTTCACCTCAGCTGCAAATTCTTCGTCAATGATATTGTTGCATAAACCAATACACAGATCACAGATGTATGCATCAGTCCCCGCCACAAGTGTGTGGACTTCCTCCTGTGGTTTCCCACAGAATGAACATTTCACTACTTTCATCTCATCGTTAATTTCAAACACCTCCTATTTGCTTTCAGCGACAAGTAGGTCTAATGCCTTCCTATATTTTAAATCTAATTCAATATTCTCATAACCAGCATCATCCGCTAATAAAATTTCTTTAATCTCGGCTGGTTCTTTTTCATATGTTTCAGCGATACGTTCAATCTCAATATCAATTTCTTCCTCTGAAGCAGTAATCTCCTCGGACTTAACAATTTCTTCAAGAACCAGGTCAGAGCGCACACGCAGGGCTGCATCCTCGCGGAATTGTACTCGCAAAGCTTCCTCATCAGTGCCAAGATACTGCATGTAAAGCTCTAAATTAAGGCCTTGCTGTGATAGCTGCTGATCAAAACTACGTAACATCTTATCAACTTCAAAATCAATCATCGCTTCTGGAATCTCAATCGTCGCATTCTCACCCGCAAGTTTAAGCGCTGCATCCTTGAGATAAACTTCCTGCTCTTGTTCTGCAGTCTTTTCTAGACGAGCGCGGATATCTGCCCTTAAGTCCTCCAATGTTTCGAAATCAATATCCTTTGCAAATTCATCATCCAACTCTGGAAGCTCTTTACGTTTAATCTCATGTAGTTTTACTTTAAAGATTGCTTCTTTCCCTGCAAGATCATCACTGTGATATTGCTCTGGGAAAGTAATATTAATATCGCGCTCTTCTTCTTTTTTCATTCCAATTAGTTGCTCTTCAAAGCCTGGAATAAAAGAGCCTGATCCAATTACAAGTGTATGGTTTTCGCCCTTCCCACCTTCAAAAGCAACTCCATCGTGGAAACCCTCGAAATCAATAATCGCTGTATCGCCATCGATAATCTCGCCATCATCCTCCACAACAATAATATCTGCATGACGATCACGTAGCGCTTCTAGCTCCGCATCAACTGCACTATCATCTACCGTAAAGTCTTTTTTCTCGATTTTCAAGCCCTTATATTTTCCTAGTTTAACCTCTGGTTTAACAGTGACCTTCGCTTTAAAAATAAAAGGCTCACCTGCTTCAATTTGTTCAATCTCAACATCCGGACGATCAACTGGTTCGATTCCTGTCTCATCAATTGCTTTTGAGTAAGCATCTGGCAGAATACGGTCTACCGCATCACTGTACAGTGACTCAACACCAAAGCGTGACTCATATATATTACGTGGTACTTTACCCTTACGAAATCCAGGGACTTCAACATTTTTAACTGCGTTATTAAAGGCATAATCTAGACCTTCCTCTAATACTTCCTTATCTACTTCTACGCGCAAGAGAACCTGGTTCGCCTCGCCCTCTATTTTTTCCCAAGTTGCCTTCATTAATTAACTCCTCCTTCAATTATCGTCCATGTGATATGTATCAAGGTATCCTCAAATTATAACATATGAAGCACCTATTTCAAGCAATGAAAAGCACCCCATACTTTTAGGGTGCTGCTAAAGTACAAATAAATGGCGTCTCAGGAGGGATTCGAACCCCCGACCTACGGCTTAGAAGGCCGTTGCTCTATCCAGCTGAGCTACTGAGACAGGTTATACTTATAAATTATCAGACCACGAAAAATTATAACACGCCAATTTTTTTAAGTCAACGACATTAGCGATTATCAAGTAAGTCAACCAGTTTTTTTAGGGCTGCAGCACGATGACTAATCTGATTTTTCTCCTCAGCGGATATTTCTGCCATCGTCACATTACGATCTAAAGGTATGAAAACTGGATCATAGCCAAAACCACCCGCGCCAGACTGCTCGCTAGCAATCCTTCCTTCACAAAAACCCTCCACCGCTAGCGTTGGCTCACCTGGTACCGCAAGTGCAATCGCCGCTGTGAAACGAGCTGTCCGCTCAGCTGCAGGCACATCAGCTAGCTCCTTTAGGAGCTTATCAATGTTGCGTTGATCCGAGGCTGGTTCACCAGCGTAACGTGCAGAATAAATTCCCGGTGCACCATCTAAACTATCAACTACTAGACCAGAGTCATCGGCTATTGCTGGTAGCTTTAAAGCCTGACTAATCGTTTCCGCTTTTATAATCGCATTTTCAATAAAGCTGCAACCATCCTCTATAATCTCCGCTAGTTCAGGATAGTCCGCTAACGAGCGGAGCTTATAACCTAAGGGCTCCAAAATCGAGATGAATTCCTTAAGTTTACCCTGGTTACTCGTCGCAACTATTAACTGCTTACTCATCTAATGACTCCTTCTGTAAAGCGATCAACTGTTCAGTTCCCTTTTTTGCAAGCGCTAGCATTGTAACAAGTTCATCTTCGGAGAAAGTCGATTCCTCGCCTGCTCCTTGAATTTCAACATACTCTCCTGCTTCTGTCATCACAACATTCATATCGACAGCCGCTATACAATCCTCGGAATAATCAAGGTCAAGCAGGGCTTCACCAGCAACAATTCCTACGCTGGTAGCGGCTACATAAGTCTTAATAGGTGTTTCTGTAATCTTCTCTTCTGTTAGCAGATAGCGGCAGGCATCATAAAGTGCAACAAAGGAACCAGTTATCGCCGCTGTTCTCGTTCCACCGTCAGCTTGTAAAACGTCACAATCAATCCAAATAGTTCTTTCACCTAGTTTCTCTAAATCAACAACCGAACGCAACGCCCGGCCAATTAAGCGCGAAATTTCCAAGGTCCGTCCACTCTGTTTGCCTCTTGTTGCCTCGCGTTGGGTGCGGGTCTGTGTCGCCCTTGGCAACATTGAATATTCAGCAGTAATCCAGCCAGTTCCTTCACCTCGCAAAAAAATTGGCACCCGTTCTTCAATTGTCGCAGTGCAAATAATACGCGTATCACCAAATTCAATTAAAGCTGAACCCTCTGCATATTTCATAAAATTTCTCTTGATAGTAATTGTTCGAAGCTCATTATTATCTCGTTGATTTAATCTCATTACAATCTCCTCTTTTCTCACTACTTGCTGCTAATTGAATCTGCTCAACAACTATTTCTTCACCTAGCCACTTTTCGCCAATCTGTTTAAAAAGTTTTGGCTCACCAGTTGTATAATACTTATTAGTAACATTCTTCTCATTAACACTCTCTTTGCTCAACATGCCTAAATCAGCCAAGATTGTTGCCAACTCTTTCGCCGTCTCTTCGGCAGAGCTTATTAATTTAATTTCAGGACCGATCGCCGCCTGAATATACTTAGCAAGCAAAGGATAGTGTGTGCAACCCAGAATTAATGTGTCGAGCTGGCGCTCAATTAGAGGTGCTAGAGCCTCAGTTACAATCTCCTGCTTCTGCTTACTGCTGTATCTATGTTCTTGCTCCGCTAAAGTGACCAAGGTCGGACAGGCTAAGCCAATGACCTGATACTCGGTGTTGATTGATTTAAGGGCCTCCTGATATGCACCGCTGTTAATCGTCCCAGTAGTACCAATCACACCAATTATGCCAGTTTCCGTTGCCTCGGCTGCAGCAATACTGCCTGGCCGAATGACTCCAATCACTGGCACCTTCACCTGTTCCCGCACTGCTGTAAGTGCAAAGGCCGTTGCTGTATTACAAGCAATTACAATCGCTTTCACACCTTGCTCTAACAAAAAATCGACAATCTGAAAAGTAAATTGTTGTATCTCATCAGCTGGACGCGGACCGTATGGGCAGCGCGCTGTATCGCCAACATAAATCAGCTGTTCATTCGGCAGCTGATTTATGATCTCCTTAACAACGGTTAGCCCTCCTAAACCAGAATCTAAAATTCCAATCGGTTGGTTTGTGTGCATAATAAAATCCCCTTAAGTATTATTCTATCTCTTATTATATAATAAGAGTATCAGATTTAATATTACAATATCAGTAATCTACTAGCTGAGTTGTAATTTTAGCTGAATTTTATGCATGCTTGTGATATTATTTGTTTTAATATTCTTAATATTGAAAAAGATTAATTAGGGGCGTGGTATTTTTGCTAGAGCAGGTAAAAGCAATTGCAATTAGACTCAAAGA
>CAYZPB010000074.1:0-4305 GCA_964480445.1 uncultured Caryophanales bacterium | reverse complement strand
AAGTCCCCCCCTTGGGGGGATTTAGGGGGGAATCAATAAAGACATCGATCGAAGCGAAAGTGACTATGGGTGTGTATTTGCGGGGGTTGGTAAGGTAAGGACACAGAGAGCCCCCCCTAGCCCCCCGGAGGGGGGAATAAGGACACAGAGAAAAAAACTAATGCGTAAATAATATTTAAGACATCAATCGAAGCAAAAGTCCCCCCTGGGGGATTTAGGGGGGAATCAATAAAGACATCGATCGGGAAGCGAAAGTGACTATGGGTGTGTATTTGCGGGGGTTGATGATGTAGGACACAGCCCCCCCCCATCTCTGGCAAATACAGTTAACCTTATTGAGATAGTTACTGCCGGGAAGTGGATAGTGAAGAGAGATCTGACAGATATCTCGCTGACCTGACAGGTATTACTCCTGTCAGGTCTAAAAATTAAACTGAACCAAACACAAACAAATATTTCTACTGTCAGTTATGATAGGATGGCAATAGCCTCCATCGTGACAATCATAATAGGGGCAATATGAGAACCACAGTATTCCTTGGTTTTCTTTCTACTTTGCAATGCTTTGAGTACTGATAAATGGATTAAAGTTATTGCGGCCGTCGAATAGCAGGTATAACGCCTTGACAATCAGTAAAGCACAGAGTTACACCAAGCTGCAGAATCTGTGAACAAAAACAACTCTATGTAAGAAATACCCATGACACTAAAATCAATACTCACCGAGATCAACAGCGTAAGGGTAGATGCGACATATAATATAATAAGATTGGAAAAGGCGCATGTGTAGTGTTTATATGTAGCAGGTCTTTGGAATGATAATATGCCCCCTTTTAACGTGTTATATGAGCAATATGAACATATAGTCAAAACCTAAACACAATATTGCAATTTACAATATTAAAATAAGGTCATTTTATCAAATTGCATATAATTATTTTTTTAATATTTTACCGTATGATTTTTGGTGCTAATTTCATCTAAATAATTTAAAAAAAACATATAAATGGAGAACTTACAGCTAAAAAAAATAAAATGGCCTATTATTATAGCAGGTCCATGCGTAATAGAAGATGAATATCTTTTGAATATTATTGCTGAAGAACTAAAAAAAATAGAAGTCAAATATAAAATCACTGTAGTATTTAAATCTTCGTTTGATAAAGCAAATAGAACTTCTATAAATTCCTATAGAGGACCTGGATTAAATAAAGGGCTTAAAATGCTCCAATATATTAAAAAAAATTATGAGCTTCCAATTCTTACGGATGTCCATGAAACGTATCAAGTAAAGCCTGTTGCTGAAGTCGTTGACATCATACAAATTCCAGCTTTTCTTTGTAGACAAACGGATTTATTGCTCCAAGTAGGCCATACAGGTAAAATAGTTAATATAAAGAAAGCACAATTTCTTTCAGGAAAAGATATGAAATATCCTGCCGAAAAAGTTCGTTCTACCGGAAATGAGCAGATTTTACTTACTGAAAGAGGTAATATATATGGGTATAATAATTTAGCTGTTGATTTTAGAAACATTTCTGATATGAAAGACTTGGGCTATAAAACGATTATGGATTGTACACACTCAGTGCAAAGACCAGGAGGAAATGAAGGAATAACGAGTGGAGATAGAAGATTTGTAGTATGCATGGCTAAGGCAGCAAAAGCTTTTGATGTAGATGGGTACTTTTTAGAAACACATCCATACCCTGATAATGCATTAAGTGATGCAGCAAATATGCTGGAGTTGCAAAAACTAAAAGACTTAATACCTCAATTAATAAACTAAAAAATAGAAACATAAAAACAAAAAGGGAATTCTAAAAAGTAAAGCAGTGTTATTCAAGTAGTTTTTGTGTTAAAAAAAATGGTAAATAATAAAGAAACCACATAAAATAGAAGTTTATTTGATGAGCAGGAAACAAATCAGAAGTTATATAATAGAGGTATCCCTCTAGAATGTATAAGCCGAATAAAATGAAGCATAGGGATATAGATGTTCGCTGGATAAAATAAAAAAAAATATTTCAGATATAAAAAACACAAAAATTGATACTAAAAGTAAATATATTGACCACTATACTACCTCCAATATTTCGGTGCATGATTCACACGGCGTAAATTATTTAACAACGACAGAAGACATAAAACAAGATATACATACTGGTAGTGCTTATACGTGAAAGGCTCAAGATAAAGTAATTAAAAATATATAGTAGTTAACAAACGAGATAAAAAAGAGGATTTTAAATATCCATTAACTGAATAGCAGAAAGCTAACAATAAAGAAAAATCAAAACTCGTGCAATAGTTGAGAATGTATTTGGATTTATATAGCAAACCGCCAATGGCTTAACTGTCAAACCAATAGTAATCAAAAGAAAAACAGGAATTACTGGACTAATCAATCTAACATACAATCTGTTTAGATACTAACAAGTAAGGAAATTTAACATTCTAAGTTAGTATTACCCAACAGCCTGTTTATTAGTCAGTTGACTGTAACAAAACAGCTGTTTTTATAAAGTGAATTGTAAATATATTGTAATTTTGAATTAATTTGTTAACCCTGCTAGAGAGTTCTGCATTATTATCAAATAAATAATTAAATTTTAGAATCCACCAATAATGAATATATTAAGAAAACACGCAATTGATGTACTAAGAGAAGAGTCAATTGCAATTTCGCAGTTAATTAATCAACTTGACAATAATTTTGATAAAGCGGTTAAAACTATACTTAACATGCAGGGAAGACTTATTGTTATGGGCGTAGGAAAATCCGGGTTAATCGGAACCAAAATTGCAGCATCCCTAGCTAGTACGGGAACACCAAGTTTTTTCATTCATCCAACCGAAGCATATCATGGTGATTTAGGAATGATAATCCCTAAAGATGTTATTATAGCTATTTCATATTCAGGAGAAACAGATGAGATTTTACGTTTGATACCAAGTTTTAAACACAATAATAATGTTCTTATATCAATAACTGGAAATAAAAACTCTACCTTAGCAAAAAACAGTGACATACACCTTAACGTACATGTATGCAAAGAGGTTTGCCCATTAAATCTTGCACCAACCACATCCTCGATAACAACTCTAGCTATGGCTGACACTATTGTTGTTTCACTAATGAAAGAAAGAAACTTCAAGCAAGAAGATTTTGCAAAATATCATCCAGGAGGATCGTTAGGTAGAAGGATGTTAACAACGGCAAAAGATATAATGCATACACATTTTATACCTGTTGTGGAAGAAAAAACCGAATTATTGGATATAATAATTGAGCTAACCAAAAGTAAATTAGGAATAGCTATTGTTATTAGTACAGAAAAACAGTTACTTGGAGTAATAACAGATGGGGATATTAGAAGAAGAATAGTTCATGACCGTGAAAATAGTTTTAAAATAAAGGCATCTGAAATAATGTCTAGAGAGCCAAAAAAAGTATTCTTAGAAACTTCACTATTAGAGATTGAAGGTCTACTTCAAAAACACAATATCCACTCATTAGTTGTCATAGATAAACAAAATAAAGTTAAAGGAATTATTAGTTACACCGATATCATAAAATAACAATATAATGGAAATTATTGCATTCGTACCTATTCGACTTAACAGTAAGAGAGTAAACAATAAAAATTTGAAATTACTTGGTGATAAACCTCTGTTAACTTATATATTTAATGAATTATTAAAAGTAGATAGTATTTCTAAGATATATGCGTTTTGCAGTTCCGAAACTATCATCAAGTATCTTCCAGAAGGGGTGCATTTCTTAAAACGAGAACAAAGTCTAGACAGTGACAATACATTAGGTGAAGATATATACTCTAGTTTTATCGCCAAAGTAAAAGCCGATCTATATATATTATCGCATACAACATCACCATTTATTAAAGCAACAACAATTCAGAATTCAATTAATCAAATATTGACAAATAAATATGACTCTGCACTCTCCGTGGAAAAATTTCAAACTTTTGCCTGGTATAAAAATCAACCTTTAAATTATTCTTTAAATGATATTCCCAGAACTCAAAACATTAGCCCTGTATACATTGAAACAAGTGCATTTTATATGTTTAAAAGAGAAACATGGCTAAAAGATAATAGGAGAATAGGAGAAAAACCTTACTTCCAAATTATAGACAAGATTGAAGGTATAGATATTGACTACCCTGAAGATTTTGAGTTTGCTGAAAAAATTCTAAATAATATGTAATATGGCTTTCGAAGAAACTTCTAACTATTCTGATTACATAAAATATCTAAATATAAAAAAATCTCTTTATATTA
>CAYZPB010000073.1:0-4478 GCA_964480445.1 uncultured Caryophanales bacterium | reverse complement strand
GGTGGATTGCCCCCTGCCCATTTAAGCGCATCGCCTATCAAAGCCCACACCGGCATAAATGTGTTGTCGGCCAAGGTAGTTGCAGGTGTTCCGGCTGCTTTAATCAGGTTGGCCATAACCTGTGGCATAGTGCTCTGAGGTGCTTCCCACATAGCCATAAACATTCTCTTGAACATAGCTGTTGTGGGGTCAAGAGGTATCTTTGAATAAGTTACTTCGCCCCTGTAATTCTTGCCGAAAGGTATGCAGATAGCTGTGTCTTGGTCGAACTGCGGAATACCTTCAAACAGGTTCGCCCATTCTTCGCCTGCACCGCCAAGCTTTACCATAAGGCTTATGAATGCAGATTGAAAGGCCAAGGTTGAAGCTACGCCCAAGGCTCTCTTGGTGAGCACAGGTTTTGGAGCCTCGTAGATTGAGTGCATATCACGATACATACCTTGCATCTTCGGATTGAAGAACATATAAAGGGTATTGATGAAAGGTGTAAACGTGCCCTTGGTCAGGAAGTTTGGTGGGCCAGATACATTACGAACCAAGTGGTTATACTGCTCCCGGGTTATCCTACCTCTTTCTAAGGACGGACGATAATACCGGGCAGCAGTTCTCTTGGTCATCCTGTCTGTTGTCTTGGTGACATATTCCGTTTTACCTGCAAGCCATCTCAAGCCCCTAGCAAATGTGTTGTTTGTCAGAGCTTCAATACCCAGAAGGCTTTGGGTGACCTGGTTCTGGGTCTCGGGTTTGAGCCAGTCAGCCCATTCTCGGTTAAATGTTTTCTGCATAGTTTGAAGGCTTGTCTCATTGAGTTCGTTATACCTTTGGGAATAATCCAGGTCAGCCAATATCAGACGTTCCTTGTAGAGTTGCAACAGTTCGGCATTGCCTGCAGCCACGCTTTCAGGATCACCCGCCATTTCCCAGAAGGTATCTCGAACAACCTTCATGTGCTCAAGCAGAATATCCACACCCCAACCACCTGTTTCTGGATTGCGTGCATTATACCACATGCTTTGAAAGTCTCTTAACAGATTGTTGGTTATGAAGGGCAAGCTCCAAGTTGTGTACAGGTTCCTGAAGTATTGGTTCATAGGCATCATCCAGGCGTGCATCTCTGCAATCGTCCGATCCCGAGTATAGTTAATACCATCTGCCAAGGGGCTTGGAACGATAACACCTTTCTGTTCTCCATTGTCTCTAAAGACTACCAGAGTTTCATTGTGTGAGTCAGCAGGTTCCTTGAATGTCCCATCTGCTCGGCGTTCAGCGTCTCGACCCAGACCTTCCCGTAAATTCTGGGCCAGGAACCTTTTATAGTTATTCAGATCGGCAAGGAAGGAAAGGTTAACTGCATGTTCCAAAGTTGCGCTAAGTGTGAGCCTCGGGTTCTCCAGCGTTCCGAACATCTCCTGAACAGCCTTGGGTGCATTGGCAAAAGCAGATTGAGATTTCTGAACTTCATGGAATACTCCATAATAAGAATAAGCCGGGTTCTCTTTGAACTGCTTTACAACCTCCTCGGAGAGTAAACCTGACTGTTCGAGTCTGCTAACAACCAACTCCTGCCATACCTGTTGAAAGCCTTGAAATGCAGCTTCAAAAGCTTCTCGGTGCTGCTGATATGTTGGTGTTTCATTCAGCCGTTTGATAGCATCTTCTCGGGTTCCATAATCCCCTGTCAGAAGCGGGACTTTGCGAACCTCTGTAATCTTATTGCCGAACGCATCTTTGGTAGTATAGCGAATATTTCTAACACGCCCATCTTCCTCGATACGTCTGAGGTTCATGTAATCTGAAAATTGTGCTTCAAGATCGGTTACGGTTTTACCTACACCCGCATCCCGAAGTATAGTGAACAGGGGTTCTATGCTGTTGTGAACTTCCTGCATGATAGCGGCAACATGTGCAGACATATTCTGAAGCTCTTCGCCCTTGTCCCGCATAATCTCTCTTGCCCGATCGGAGGACATAGCTTCACGTGCAGCAAAATGCTTGTCCATAAACATATTCATCAGGCGAGTCGCAATAGGTCTGGGCAACATATCATAGGCTATCTTTCTAAGCTGTGCATTGCGGGGCGTGCGTTCCGCCTGTGCTGCTTGATACTTGGCTTCACTCTCTTTCATAGCTTCGAGATAGTGCTCCTGATTATACTCCACGGTAAGATTTTCACCGAGCAGACCCACCAAGCGGGGGTTAACATCGAAGTGACCTTGCAGAGCCTCAGATACTGTGGGTGCGAGATGTTCAATCATGCGAACCTTGTCCCCCACTTCATTGAGAATGTGAGAATCATTCAACCAAGCGGAGAAGAAATCTGCAAACAGTTCTGCATTGTAGTTCTTTCCTGCCTGTTGTTTCAGACCTGCTTTATAGCTGGTTAGGTCTCTATGGCCCCTGCGGATCATAGAAACTTTTTCAAGCTCAGATATTATCGCTGGCAATCGAGCAGCCCCTCTTTGTTGTGCTTCCTCGACCATCAGATCAGAATAGATTCTCTGCTGTATGCTCTTGATTTCGGACGGACTTTGAGCTTCTGCTCTAGCCCTTTCGTAGGACTGTTGGCGAATCTCCCGTCTACGGGATTGGTCAATCATCGAGTTACCTGATCGCTTGAGCATCTGGTTCCATGCTTTGTGGCGTGCTCTGATGAAGTCTACGTTCTTATCTGGGTTCATTACCCCAGCCTCTGCAAACTTCTGCCTGATCTGCTGCTCCTGCTCTTCAAACTGCTCAAGAGCACTCCTGAATCTTGGTTCATCGACGGGCGAATCTCGAAACACCGTTTCTTTTAAAGCAGTATATTCGGTCATAAGGGTTTTGAGGACACCCTTGACCGGAACTTTCAAGCCCCCTTTAATGCGGGAAGCTTCGTCCAGATTGTCAAGAATATGCCCGAGTTCGTGCGAAAGAACAGAAGCCGCTACTTCTGGGTCTGCTTGCAAAGCCCAGTCTACATTGATCTTAGCTGGTCGCATTTGTCCATCAATCATGACATTGGCATAAGCGTTAATATTCTTGAGTATGCCTGTCTGAGCAACGCCTCGAAGCTGTCTCATAATCTCTTTGGTCATTCGTGTCAGCTCGGTTGTGCTCACAATATTGTTGTGCCCGGCTTCAAGAGAGCCGAGCGTTCCGGGTCTGGCCTGTGTAGTCTGATCTGGTGAGAAGGTCTGCACGCTGCCAGTCTCTAATCGAACCTGCAAATTGCCTTCCGGGGTTATCTGCTCAACAGTCCCCTGCAAGGTCTGGTCGGCCAGTGTGGCAGAACCCGGCATCCTTGAGTCCACTCTTGCAGGTATGCGAACTTCATCACCCACATTAAAGACAGGCGTATCTGCATCGGCAACAGTTTCAACTTCTGCACCTGGGGTTATCCTTGCTTGTTCAAGGGTTTTTACCGTATCGCCTAACTGCTCTGTCACGCTCAATATAGGTGGGGGTGTGGAAATTTCACCGTCGTCCATAATCTCAACAGCACCTGCTTCAATACCTGACTTAGCAAAGTTGGTTTGCTGTTCGGTTGTAGGTGCTGCCACAAATTTATTCTGGTAATACTTCATCTGCATGGTGCTTACAGGTAACATGCCCATGCCGAAGGATAGTATCGGAGTAGTCCAAGCAACTTGAGCAGCTGTCTGGGCTTGCCGACTGAGAGCTTCACCGAAGGATTTTACAGGTTGACCTGTCTGAAAAGCCACGTCTAAAGTCGTGTCCATAGCTGTGACTGCCTGTTCTTCGACCTGTTTGGCCAGCATGAATGGCATAGCTTGAAACTGGCCTGTGGGGGAAAAACCCATCTTCGCAGCAATAGCACCACCAGCGAACTCGGCTGCAGCAGAAGCACCCCCTTTGGCAACAGCGGCTAATCTACCACCACCCTGATCTACATGCTGTGCCCCAACCTGACCACCTTTAATGACACCCATAGCAGCGGGTGCTCCAAGGCTGACAGCAGCAATAGGGCTAACGCCAGCCAGCGTACCAACGCCCAAAGCACCAGCAGCAAGACCAAGGTTCTGGCCTACAGATTGTAGACCTCCTGCAATACTTCTTTCTGTTCCTGTCAAGTAGGGGTCAGAATAGGCTTGTGATTCTTTGACCGCTTCATAAGGTGACGACCAACCTGCAACATGAGCCGCACCCGTCAAACCTTCAGCAGCCCCCATGAGAACTCTTCTCGGGGTTCCTGTAATAACATCGCCAATGCCAACACCCTGCCCTGATATGTCCCCGGCTAAACGGCCAGTAAAGCCCGGGTCAGTTTGCGGTTGAAACTTATCCAAGGCTTCCTGGTCAAGCATGGGCTTCATAGCTGACAGCGGTGTTCCCGTCTCAATAGCTGAAAGCATGTCCGGCATTACAGAAGTTAGAACCTTCTCTATTTCTGCCGGGTTGGATTCGTAATGCTTATATATGCGCTGCTTTTCCACATCAGAAAAAGTAGCCCAGTTATCTGGGCCAACGTATTCCGAAAG
>CAYZPB010000072.1:0-4595 GCA_964480445.1 uncultured Caryophanales bacterium | reverse complement strand
CGACTTTATTATCTATTATATTAAATTTTTGTTTATTAATTTCTAAATATTTTTTGTTACTACCATTACTATTTATAATAGCTTTAACAGCAAGGCGGCCTATTAGATTAGCCGACTGACCAATGGTTGTTAAAGAGGGTCTAATCATTCTTGATAATTCGATGTTATCAAATCCAATTATAGATATATCATTAGGAATGGAATATCCTAAATCTTTTGCTGCAGATATAGCACCAACTGCCATCTCATCACAAGCAGCAAAAACAGCTGTAGGAATTTCTTTTCTTGATAAGATTTCTTTCATACATCTATAACCAGAATCATAAGTATATGTTCCTTGTTTTATAAAATTGGGGTTTGTTTTTATACCTTTTTCATTTAGAGCATCTAAGTACCCCGAATATCTTAATTGTCCACTTGTTTTATCAATCATGTCGCCAGTAATCATTGCAATACTGCGATGACCTTTATCCAAAAAGAGTTTTACAGCTTCGTAACTTGCTTTTCTATCATTTACATTTAAGCTAATTGAATCCTTCAATCCGTCGATAGAAACACTGGCTTGGACTGTTGGGCAACCACAATTGTTTAAAAGTGATATGCTCTCTTCATTAGCTTTTTCATGCATTAGCATTAAGCCATCAACATACATTTGTTTTAAAAGACGTACGTATTTAATTTCTTTATCGATATTTTCTTGAATACAACATACTATAATCATATAATCATGAAGACTTGCTTCATCTTCTATAGCTGATAGCATTTTTGAGTAAAAGGAATTCACAACATCAGGAATGATGATTCCAATCAAGTTAGATTTTTTTAAAGCTAAGCTTCGAGCAGCTTGGCTTGGGTTATATTGAAGTTCATTTACAGCAGACAAAACATTTTCTTTTAATTTCTTGCTTACCTTAACGTTACCGTTAAGAACTCTAGAAACAGTTGAAATTGATACTCCTGCTTTTTTTGCTACATCATCAATATTTATTCGCATAAAAACCCCTTCGTATAACATAGTTGTATTTCATTATTTTTAATGATTAGTATATACAAATCATGAATCCATTTCACCCATTTTGAAAATTTTATTTATACCGGCAACAATAAGTACTCCTAGTACAATTAAAACAACGCCCATCATATTTGCATAGCCATAATTATTGTCAATTAATGAGGTTTTATATAAATATAAAGGAAGGTTTAAAGTTGTGTTACCTGGTCCTCCGTTTGTTGTTAGGAAAATTAATTCAAATTCTCTTAACATACTCGTTGCAGCAATAATTACACAAGTCCCTAAAATGTGTCTAATCATTGGAATTATAATTTTAAGATTAATTTGCCAAGTAGTTGCGCCATCAAGTTTTGCAGAATTTATTAAATCTATTGGAACTGCAAAAATACCTGCTAATACCAGAGTTGAAATCAACCCAGCATATAAAATCCAGGTTAAAGTAACGGTTAAAAAGCTTGTTTCTACAGAAAAAAACCAATTCCATTGAAACGGTTTGCCGATAATAGCTGAGATTGTTGAATTAACTAATCCAATTTGAGGACTAAATAAGTTTAAAAAGATAACAGCTAATGCTGCCATAGAGATAACGTTTGGTATCATTACGACAGTTCTAAAAATCTTCCAACCTTTAAACTTTTTTGACAGAATAAAAGCTAATACAACTCCAATTAGTACATGAACTGTTGACTGAAGAATAATCCATATGGTTGTGTTTATAAAAGCTTTAATCATATTAGGATCAGAAATTCCTGATATAAAATTTTTGAATCCAATAAACTTTAACTCCAAACCGCTTCTCCATTGGAAAAATGATGTGGTAAAAACCATAATTAGTGGGATTAGGAATACTAAGCAAAATAATAAGAAGCTTGGAGCTACAAATAGTATGATGTGCCTTTTTTTAATTTTCATTATCTTAATTGTCCTGAATTTTGTAATTGAAAGGTGGTGGATTGACCCACCACCTTGTAGTTAAACTAATTGTCTCTAGCTTTATTTGATAAACGTGTTGCAAATTCTTCTGCTGTAATATCACCTTTAGCTAAAAGGGGATACTGAACACTAATTTCATCAACTACGTTCGCATACCATAAGCTTTGGAAATCATTAATGTTATGTTTTGTGCTAGCTGCATTTTTAATTGTATCGTTAACCAATGGTTTTACATTATCACTTGTTGCGTTTGGATTGTCTGGAGTTTCGCCAGTTACCTCTAACATTTTTCTTTGACTTTCTTCGCTTGTAATAAATTTAACAAAAGCAATGGAAGCGTCAATTTTTTCAGGGGTTTTTGCGCCAATGCTAAATCCAATTTTTCCACTGTTATACATAGTATCACCAGGAAATTTTGCGGTTCCTATTTTTTCTGCGAAACCAGGTTCTACAAGAGAATCATCATAGAAACTACCAATCATCCAAGGACCATTTGCAATAATTGCAGTTTGTTCCATAAAGAAATTACTAGCTGCATTTTCATATTTTCCACCAATAGCATCTGGAGTTGTATAATTTAGGAATAGTTTTTGAATCTTGTCAGCTGCGTCAATAAACTGAGGTGTGTTGTAATTTTTTGGAAGGCTAGTGTTCATAAACTTCGTACCTTCATCATCACTTGCTATCATTGCGCCTAGCATTAAAGAAGTTACCCAACCAGAATCCGCAGTATCCATGGAAAGAGGTGTAATACCTGCTTTTTTCAGTTTTTCACATTGTTTAAAGAATTCATCCCAAGTTTGTGCTGGGTTTTCAATACCTGCTTTCCTAAATAAGTCTTTGTTATAGAAATAACCTATTTGTTGCTTTGTAAAAGGAACACCTAGAATTTTTCCATCTCTTGAGTTGACTGCAATACCTTGTTCTGACATTGATGCCTTCCACGCACTATCCTTTTCGATATATGGAGTTAAGTCAACAAACTTATCATTCATCATGTCTAAAAGGTTATAACCACCTGTAAACATAACATCAGGTAAAGAGTTTGATGAATAAAGGACCTTCATTTTGTCAATATAGTTTTGATCTCCAGGAATTTCCTCAACAACAAGTCTATATTGTCCTTCATATTCTTTGTTAAATGTATCTGCTCTTTCCGCAAACCATCCTGCTGAACTGTTAACACCAACTAAAAATGTTGGAAAGTTAATTTCAACCACGTCAGCGCCGGCTTGTTTTGTTTCACTTGCCCCGCTTGCGAACATTGGTACGATGCAAAGCATCATTGATACCATAATAATTGAAAATTTTTTCATTTTTTTCTCCTTTAATTTATGAAAATTATATTTAACCTTTGATAGAACCTTCTACCATTGAATCCGTAACTTGTTCTTGTAGAATTGTATAAACAAGAATACTTGGTAAAACTACCATAATAATACCTGCAAACATTGCAGTATAATTAAATGAAAATTGTGAAGTAAAGTAATTTAATGCTAGAGGAAGTGTTCTAACTGTTTTACTTTTTGTTAGTATTAGAGCAAACATAAATTCGTTCCACGACGTTAAAAACTGTAATATAGCAGCAGTAGCTAACCCTGATCTAACCATGGGTAAAATGATTTGAAAAAAGATTGTACAAAAACCTGCTCCATCCATTAAGGCCGCTTCCTCAATTTCTCTAGGAATAGTCATAAAATGACTTCTAAGAATAAAAAACGAAGTTGGTAGTCCTAAAGCAGCATAAATAAGTATTAGTCCCAATCGAGTATCATAAAGTCCTGTTTGTGTCCAAATAAGATAAACAGGCATCATCAGTGCTGCTGATGGTATTAAAAGGGAGGAAGACATCATATATGTTAATGAGTTTCTTCCTTTAAAAACAAATCTTCCAATAACATATGCAGACATAGAAACAATGAATAAATTTAGAAAAACACTTACAAACGAAATCACAATACTGTTTTTATAGAAATCAAAAATAGGCGATAACTTTAAAGCTGCGCGATAACCTTTTAAATCCCAATTATTAGGAAGGGCAAATGCGGAAGATAATATTTCTCTGTTAGTTTTAAAGGATGAAATAAAAACCCAAAATAAAGGTCCAATAGCTATGACGGTAACTAAAACTAGCATAATTACGGATAATAGACTCAGTTTATTTTCTTTTTTTCGCATTAAAAACCTCGCATTCTGCAAGCGCTTTCACAATAACACCTAAAACATATCTTTTTCTGAAAGCGCTTTCATACATATGATAAGCCATATTTAGAAACTGTCAAGGAAAAAAAATTTGTTTTTCAAAGTAGTATCAAAACCTTAATTGAATACTTAAGTGCAAGTTTAAAAAATAATTTAGTTGCAATAAATAGTGCAAAGTCTAAGTTGCAGTAAATATCACAAATGAAAAAAAATACATTTACTATTTTAATTCAGCAGTAGTATTTAAATAGCTGTATTCAAAACAATGTCTTAATCGATTGTTATTTTATTGTTTTGACTAATTAGCTTGCGTTTACCAAAACAAATATTTATAATAATTGACATATTAACTGATAAAAAGAGTAACTTATAAAAGTTATGTATATTTTTACTTTCTTGTTTTTTGCCAATTAGTGGGCTATTATCTAGAATAAGGAGTTTTCATGGA
>CAYZPB010000071.1:0-4696 GCA_964480445.1 uncultured Caryophanales bacterium | reverse complement strand
ATGCTTGGACTCTTTCAAGGCAAGACACCAAGTTTCGCCAAACAATATGCTAATCTGACAGCGCAGATGACTCAAGCTTTCACAGAGTATCAACAAGAGGTCAAGGCAGGCACTTTTCCAACGGCAGAACATGAGCGAAAACTTGATCCAGAAGTTTATGAGAAGTTGTTGGGACAGCTTGCTAGGAAAAAAGAGTTAGGAGACAAGAATGAAGACAGTTAATAAAATTACTGATTTAAGAGCTGAGCTTGATAAAATTCGTAGTCAAGGCGCTAGCATTGGTTTTGTAGCGACAATGGGCTCACTGCATGCCGGTCATTTATCCTTAATCCAAACAGCGCTTGCGGATAACGACTATGTAGTTGTTAGCATCTTTGTAAATCCAATTCAGTTTGGGGCGGGAGAGGACTTGGAAACTTATCCGCGCGATATCGAGCGAGATCAAGAACTTTTACAAAAGGCGGGCGTTAACTTACTCTTTGCACCAGCAGTTAGCGAAATCTATCCACAGGGTTACAATACTTATGTTGAAAGCTTCGGCAAAACGGAGACACTCTGCGGTGCCCAGCGACCAGGCCATTTTCGCGGCGTAACAACAGTTGTCAGCAAACTATTTAATCTAGTACAACCGACGCGGGCTTACTTTGGTCAGAAGGACGCACAGCAATATGCAGTGGTAAAGCAAATGGTAACCGATCTTAACTTTCCGGTTGAAGTTATCAGCTGCCCAATTGTCAGAGAAGCGGATGGGCTAGCAATGAGTTCAAGGAATAGTCTTTTAACTACAGAAGAGCGGGCTGAGGCGACGGTGCTTTATCAGGCGCTACAAGAGGCTAAAGACTTAGTAGCACAAGGAAATAAAGATGCTGTATTTATTCAGAAACAGCTATCTGATACAATAGCAAAGCGAAAGCTTGCCAAGATAGAATATATTGAGATTGTTGATGCAGATTCCTTGCAGCCAGTAGAAGTGATTACTGGTGATGTCTTAGTTGCACTAGCAGTCCATTTTGGCGAGACACGTCTAATCGATAACACGGTTATAAGGGGATGAGAGAATGTTTATAGAAATGCTTTTGGGAAAGCTCCACCGGGCAACGGTTACAGAGGCTGACCTTAATTATGTTGGAAGCGTAACAATTGATAAGGACTTAATGAATGCAGCAGGCTTTATTACCAATCAGAAGGTCCATATTGTTAATATTAATAATGGAGCAAGACTGGAAACCTATATTATGGATGGGGCTGCAGGCAGTGGTATTATCTGTCTTAATGGGGCGGCTGCTCGCCATGCGCAACCAGGTGACAAGGTGATTATAATGGCTTTTGGTCTGATGGAACAATTCGAGGCGCTTGCCTACCGACCAATCACCGTTTTTCTTGATGACAAAAATCAGATAACAAGCATCGGCGAAGAGAGTGCTGACCTAAATGCGCTGGATTGATAAGCGGTATCATACATTAAATTATCATTATCGAGAGCAGTTTAAGCAGAAGGTTTTTAAGGTATCACTTGATGCTGGACATAGCTGTCCGAATCGTGATGGTAAGATTGGTGTCGGTGGTTGCGTTTTTTGTAGTGAACTGGGATCCGGTGACTATGCTGGTCAACCCGAACAGAGTCTTTCCAAACAGTTTGCGATCATACGAGATCGAATGCATGAGAAATGGCCGAATGCACTATATGTTGCTTACTTTCAAGCCTACACCAATACCTATGGACCGATTGAGCAACTGCGGGCGAACTATTATGAAGTTCTTGAACAAAAGGGAGTTGTTGGCCTGTCGATTTCAACGCGACCTGATTGTCTCCCCTTAGAGGTTCTGGACTTATTGTCAGAGCTTAATGAGAGGACAAAATTGACGGTTGAACTAGGCTTGCAGACAATCCATGATCAGACGCTAGCAGAAATCAATCGTGGTCATAATTATCAGAGTTTTCTTGATGCGGTCGATGAGCTTGCTCAGCGCAAGATTGAAATAGTGCCCCATATAATACTAAACCTCCCTGGTGAGACCAGAGAGGATATGTTAGCGACCGCATATGCATTAGCTGAATTACCGATTCAAGGAATCAAGATTCATATGCTACATTTATTGGCGAATACGCCTTTAGTTGCCCAATATGAACGGGGCGATTTTACATTTATGAGTCGCAATCAGTATGTTGAGCTGGTAGCAGATATTCTCGAAATACTACCACCGGAGCTAGTTATTCATCGGCTGACTGGCGATGGGCCCCTTAAACTACTAATTGAACCTCGCTGGACCCTTAAAAAATGGGAAGTGCTTAATGCCATTGATGATGAATTAACTCGTCGCGATAGCTGGCAAGGGCAAAAATTAGTTTCTCCGCATTCCCAGAAAGATGATCACATACCTAAATAGCTCGACCACTGCATAAAGAGTTGCAGCAACATAAGTCAGAGCTGCAGCGTCTAAGACCTTTTTGACACCAAGCCCCTCGTTTGCAACGACTATTCCTTCAGCAGTGAGTAGCTGCCGTGCACGAGTGGAGGCGTTAAACTCAACTGGTAGAGTAACTAGTTGAAAAGCAACAATGGTTGCGAAAAAGATAACCCCGATACCGATTAGGTTAAATGAGTAGAACAAGATTCCAGCAATAATTAGAATTGGCGCTAAACCAGAAGTAAACTTTAATACTGGAGCCATTCGATGCCTTATTACCAGCATGTTATATTGCTCTTTATGCTGAATTGCGTGGCCTGTCTCATGGGCTGCAATCGAGACTGCAGCAATTGAGCTATCCCCGTAGACTCCTTCTGATAGACCAATAACCTTATTTATTGGGTCGTAATGGTCAGTCAGCGTTCCAGGTACTGCTTTGATTCCGATATGTTGTAAGCCGTTTTTATCCAATAATAAACGTGCGGTCTCTGCTCCAGTCATTCCCGAAGCAACACCAACCTTCGACCACTCTTTATAACTATTTGTAACTTTATATTGCGCCCAGACCGTAAGCCCTAATACTGCAAAGAGCGCAAGTAATGATAACGAATATAGATCCATTGAGTTAATCTCTCCTTAATAAAGATTTGTAATTATTATGACTTTTATAATATTAGTATTACTAATATATCATATTTGTAAGAACTGTAATTATACATATTTTCTTTAAATTATTCTAGACTTAAACTTCCTAGATGGTCCTAAATAAATACGATGTACAAAAGATAGTAAGCATTCACTCATTAATGAATGATTGGAGTTTTAGGCGGCTATTAAGTATAATAGAACATATATTTAGTTAAAAATTCACAAAATATGTAGGCAGAATTTTGTGACCTTATAGTTGGGAGTTTAAGAATAATGAGCAAAGAAGTTCTGATTAAGATTAAGACAGTGATTACATATGATGATTTGCAACAAGAGAGAATCTACGAGGAGCATCAAGGGAAATATTATGTCAAGGCAGATTATAATTATTTAAATTACCAGGAGCAAGCGCCTGATACAGAACAGAGGGTAATAACGACCATTCGTTGGCAGGAGATGACGCCCTTACAAGTAGTGGTAATTAGGCAAGGAAGCGCTAATGCGAAGAACGTCTTTCAGGAAGGGCTAGTTGACTGTTGCAGCTATCAGACCGCAGAAGGAGAAATTATGATCGAAACGGCAACTGATCGGGTCGAACTAACGAGTGATAAGACAGGCGGCAAGCTACTAGCTGCCTATCATTTAAAAATGAATGATTGCTCGATTGGTGAATATGAATTAACGATTTCTTATAGTTTTGTGGATTTATAATTATAGTAGGGGAGAGTGAGCTATGATTACGTCAGAAGAAATCAAAAGGCGCTTATGGGATGGAGCTAATGAATTAAGAGGCTCAATGGATGCTAGTCGTTATAAAGACTACATGCTCGTTTAATGTTCTATAAGTTTTTAAGTGATAAGACCTTAGATACATTTAAGATTACGGCAGGCTTAGACAGAATGGCAGAACAAGAGTTAGTTAAGGAATACCATAAGGCTCGAGAAGAACACGGTGAATCTTTAGACACAACTCTTCAGAATTTATTAGGATATTTTGTACTTCCAGAGCACCTTTATCAAACTTGGATTATGGATATAAATTCTGGTGATTTTGAGGTTCAGAAAGTTACTGATAGCTTAAATAATTTTGAGCGAACTATTGCTACCAAAGGTGGTTCAGACGACTTCAAGGGTCTGTTCTCTAGTTCTACTATTGATTTAACAGACACGGCCCTGGGAAGTAATTTGCATGAACGTAGTAAGAATATTCAAGCCTTAATCATGCTCTTTGCCGACTTGAATATGGTTAATTTGCAAAAAGGCGATATTTTAGGCGACGCCTATGAATATTTAATTGGCCAATTTGCAATGGAATCCGGCAAAAAGGCAGGCGAGTTCTATACACCTTATCAAGTAAGTGAGGTTATGGCCCAGATTGTTGCCAAATCATCTGACATAAGATCAATTTACGATCCAGCGGTAGGGTCTGGCTCCTTACTATTAACAGTAGGCAAGCATCTGGACTCTGACGCACAGAAAATTCTTAACTATTATGGTCAAGAGAAAAATACCGCTACCTATAATCTGACTCGGATGAACCTATTACTGCATGGAGTTAGACCTGAAAAAATGACCATCAAAAATGGTGATACTCTGTCCTATGATTGGCTCGAAGATCCTGAAAAGCCTAACCAAGGCG
>CAYZPB010000070.1:0-4828 GCA_964480445.1 uncultured Caryophanales bacterium | reverse complement strand
ATGTTGAAAAACTAATTGAACAGTTGCAAGAGCACGATATACGGCCTTCGCATCAGCGGATTCGGATTCTGCAATATTTGCATGAAGATAAGAATCACCCAACTGTTGAGCGGATTTATACTGTTTTGAAATTTGAGATGCCAACCCTATCAAAAACAACAATTTATAATACCTTAAGCTTATTCAAAGAGTCGGAATTAATAACACAATTCACTTTTGATGAAAATGAGGCACAATATGATCTAAGAACTAACGAGCATGGTCACTTTAAATGTGAGGAATGCGAAAAATTATATGATTTTGAATTTGCTTTTGGCGAATGTGTAAATAATGACCTTAAAGGTTTTGTTATAAATAGCAAGGATGTCTATTTTAAAGGCATCTGTAAAGAATGTTTAAATAAATAGAATAAAAGAGGAGGCTATAAAAATGGAAGAAGTTAAGACTTACTACACTATGCCACTGATTGGCGATCCAGCACCAAGTTTTAGAGCTGTAACAACGCAAGGGGATATTAATTTCCCAGCAGATTACAAAGGAAAATGGGTTATTCTTTTTTCACACCCAGCTGACTTTACGCCTGTTTGTACTACTGAGTTTATGACTTTTGCAGCAATGGATGACGAGTTTAAAGAACTAAATACTGAACTTGTTGGTTTATCAGTAGATTCATTGTTTGCCCACATCGCTTGGTTAAGAAAGATTCAAGAGCTGGAGTGGAATGACTACAAGGATATTGAAGTTAAATTCCCATTGATAGTAGATATTAAGATGGATGTTGCTAACAAATATGGGATGATTCAGCCGGGTCAATCAGATACTCAAGCAGTTCGTGCGGTATTTGTTGTCGATCCTAAAGGAATTATCCGTACAATTCTTTATTATCCGCTCTCTATGGGTCGTAACTTTGATGAAATCAAGAGAATTATTCAGGCTTTGCAGAAGGCAGACAAAGACGGCGTTGCAACGCCAGCTGATTGGCGTCCTGGTGACGATACGATTATTCCAGCACCTGGCAACTGTGGTGCTGCTAAAGAAAGAATGGCAAGCCCAGGCAAAGACGCCTACTGTTTAGATTGGTTCCTATGTTTTAAAAAAGAAAAGAAATAAGTTTAAGTATAGAAAAGGGTTAGGTTACTAACTAACCCTTTTTTTATATTAAGAAAACAATAAATTATAGCGTGTAATATCTTTATCTAAAAATAAAAAGAAGAATGGAGTACTAAGATGGATGTTGGAACATCAACGATAATATTTGCTTTCGCATTAACTCTCTTAGCTGGTTTATCGACGGGGATTGGTGGGTTAATTACTATATTTGCGAAGACTACAAATAAGAAATTTCTTTCAATTGCATTAGGCTTTTCAGCTGGTGTGATGATTTATCTATCCTTTGCTGAAATACTTGTGGAAGCAAACTATACACTGGGACAGTCACTTGGCGAGAAACCTGGAGCCTGGGCTACTGCGGCTGGCTTTTTTGTTGGTATACTATTTATCGCACTTATCGATCGGCTAATACCCGAGACAGTTGAGTACGCGGCAGCAGACAAGGATCAAAAACTGGATGGGAAAAATTCAGAGTATAATTCAAAGTTGATGCGCACTGGTATTTTTGCAGCAGTAGCAATTGCAATTCATAACTTTCCAGAAGGTATAGCAACCTTTATGGCAGCAATTGTTGATCCCATATTAGGGGTTTCAGTTGCGATAGCGATTGCAATTCATAATATTCCAGAGGGTGTAGTAGTAGCAACACCAATTTATTATGCTACTGGCAGCAAGAAAAAAGCGATGGGATATACCATGCTAGCTGGCCTAGCAGAGCCCTTAGGCGGGTTGGCTGCCTTTTTATTTTTATATCAATTTATGAGTGACACACTATTTGGCCTGGTTTTCGCATTCGTAGCGGGAATTATGGTTTATATTAGCGTGGATGAGCTTCTGCCAGCAGCGCAGGAGAACGGCAATGGACGCTTAGCTATTTATGGTCTGATTGCCGGGATGGGTGTAATGGCATTAAGTCTTCTATTAATGATGTGACAACTAGTAATGATGTGATAACTAGCAAGCGAAGTAGTTGTATGATAGAATAAATTAATATAATTTTAGGAGGTGTAGTCGATGGCAGAGATTCAAATCTGTCCTAGTTGCGCTTCAGAATATACTTATGAGGACCACCGCGGTTTTATTATTTGTTCCCTTTGTGCCCATGAGTGGGATCCCACAGCAACAGTAGAGACTGATGAAGATAAAGAACAGATTAAAGATGCGAACGAAAATATTTTGCAAGATGGTGATTCAGTTATTGTAATTAAGGATTTACCAGTAAAGGGTAGTTCGCAGCCTGTTAAACAAGGGACTAAGGTCAAAAATATTAGGTTGATTTATGGTGCAGCTGATGGGCACGATATTGACTGTAGGATTGATGGCTTTGGTGCGATGAAGCTCAAATCCGAATTTGTTAGAAAAGGCTAAGTAACTTTGAAGAGACAATTATTGACAAATGTCAAAAACATGCTATAATAGTAAGGTAAAAGACATAAAATTTAAAATGTCTATAGAATTAAAAATACTGATGAGGCTTTAGAAGAACTATAAAGATTATAAAAATAACCGGGGGAGACTCTGGTTATTTTTATCAGTGAAGGGGTGTAAAGATGGCACGACCTAGAAAACGTCGTCGAGTATGTGACATGCCTACGATTAATCGATTCGGTCCGTTAGGACGTTCAAGTGGTAAATTTCCGGCAATAATTATGACAATCGATGAGTATGAAAGCATCCGATTAATTGATTATAAGGGTTTTACTCAAGAAGAAGCCGCATTACAGATGAACGTGGCGAGAACAACTGTGCAGGGTATTTATGCCATTGCACGGAAAAAAATTGCAGAATCGTTGGTTAATGGACGAACTTTACAGATTGAGGGCGGGGAATATCGTTTGTGCAAAGATTTAGAAACTGGATGCAGATTAAAATGCGATGAAGAAGGGACTAATAGGGGTCACAATAGGTATCGCGGAAGACAAGGCGGCAAATAGAGATTCACTGTAAATATATATTACAAATATAATAGAATAGTATTACTTGAAAATGTTATAATGTTGATGAATAAGACATTAAAGATTATAATGTTTTGAAGAAATATTAATTTAAGTAGAAAGGGTCATATGACAAATAAACTGATACCCGATAATTTAATTGATGAGATTCGGGAGCGTTTAGACATTGTTGATGTAGTAGGTCAACATGTGAAATTAAAGAAGAGTGGCCGGAACTATTTCGGACTCTGTCCTTTTCACTCTGAAAAAACGCCTTCCTTTTCAGTAGCACCAGACAAACAAATTTATTATTGTTTCGGCTGCGGTGCTGGGGGGAATGTGATTAATTTTGTAATGAATATTGAGGGTTATGATTTTCTAGAGGCGATTAAATATTTAGCTGCTGAGTCTGGAGTACAGTTACCAGAGACTGTGGGCAGAAGCACAGGCATAGTAGAGCACCCGGAGAGCGCAAAAATGCGTGAAGCTTATGAATTAACAAGCAAACTCTATCACTATATTTTAACTGAAACTAAGCAGGGCAACGAAGCTATGACCTATCTTGAAAACAGAGGCTTTACAAGAGCCGAAATTATAACTTTTAAACTAGGTTATGCACCAAACTCTTTTGATACACTAAGAGATTTTCTAGACAAACGTGGTTTTGCTATGGATTTAGTCTTAGATGCGGGGTTGGTATCACGTAGTGAAAAAGGAAGAATCTATGATCGTTTTCGTGATCGAATTATTTTTCCGATTAGTGATGCACAGGGGCGCATAGTCGCTTTTGGTGGCAGACTACTTGGTGATGGTGAGCCGAAGTATTTGAATAGTCCAGAAAGCAGAATTTTCAATAAAGGTAAATTACTATATAATCTTCAACTAGCTAAAAATGCAATCAGAAAAGGGAATAGGGCAATCTTGTTTGAAGGCTATATTGATACAATTACAGCATGGCAGGCAGGGATTGATTACGGTGTTGCCTCATTGGGGACAGCACTTACAGACCAACAGGCTTTACTGTTGAAACGCTTTGCCGACGAGGTCTATATCTGTTATGATTCAGATAATGCAGGCAAACTAGCTACCCTTCGTGCAATTGAAGTTTTGAATAAGAATGGGTTAAAGATTATGATTGCTGACCTGCCAACAGGGAAAGACCCTGATGATTATATAAGGGAATATGGCGCAGATAGCTTTAGCAACAATATTATTAAGCAGGCAATTACTGTCACTTCTTTTCGGCTCGCTCACTTAAGAGGAGCATATAATTTAAAAAATGAGGGTGGCAGACTTGACTATCTTAAAAAAGCATTGGAAACAATTGCTGAGTTAAGGCATTCTGTAGAGCAGGAACACTATCTCATGGAGTTAGCTAATGAATTCAGGGTTTCGCTTGATTCACTGCAACTTGATTTACGCCGAATAAATGAGAAAAATTACAGAGGACAGCGTAAAGTTGCGGCGAGAGGTGAAAAATACAAGATTGGTTCGGCAGGCAAACAACAGGTGCTTTACCCGGGATATTATAATGCTGAGAACAATTTAATTTATCTGATGATGAATAGCATCGAGGTTAGCAAGCGAGTTGAGAGTGAACTTGGTGAGGATTTTCATGTTGATGACTTTGCAGTTCTTGCAACGAAATTATACGCTTATTATCAACAGGGTTATAAAGCTGAGGTTGATCGTTTTATTGCCTTTTTGGATGATGAAAACTTAAGGAAATTAGCAACAAGGATTGCAATGAGCGATATCAATGAAAATATAACAGAAAAGGAACT
>CAYZPB010000069.1:0-4849 GCA_964480445.1 uncultured Caryophanales bacterium | reverse complement strand
GCAGGATTTCTAACGCGTGATGCAAGAATGAAAGAGCGTAAGAAGTACGGACTTAGAGGCGCCCGTCGTGCACCACAATTCTCAAAACGTTAATCAATTATTATAGATTAAAAAACCGCCAAGTCCAAACTGGCGGTTTTTCTTTATCCAATTAGTTAATTTATTTCGCTTTATAATTATAAAGCACTTTAAGTCTTCTCTCTACCTCTGCTGTATGATGAATGTAACGCAAAATATCGTCCGGATCCTTATAAGCTTGCGGTGCTTCATCCAAAGTGTGTCGGGAAATCGAGGTTGAATAAATATTGCTAACTCTCTCCCGGTAATCAGCGAGTGTAAGTCGTCTTCTTGCTTGTGTGCGACTTAGCACACGACCTGCACCATGTGGTGCCGAGTAGTTCCACTCAGGGTTTCCTTTACCACGCAGAATCACTGAGCCATCTGCCATATTAAAAGGAATGATAAATAGCTCCCCATCCTGTGCTGAAACAGCACCCTTGCGTAATATCATGTGATCTAAATCAATATAGTTATGAACCGTCTGAAATGAATCACGCACCTCCAAACCCATTGCTTCGATAATGATCTCGGCCATGGTATCGCGGTTTAAGGCAGCATATCTCTGCATAATTGCCATGTCATGTAGATAGTCCTCCATCAGCTTGCCCTCTAAATATGATAGATCCCTAGGCACGTCAATCTTATTTTTCTGCGCATACTCGATCGCCTGCTGCTGATAGTATTCAGCAGTTTGTAGGCCAATATTACGTGACCCAGAATGAATCACCAAATACTTCCGCTTGTTTTCGTCCTCATTTAACTCAATAAAATGGTTCCCACCACCTAAGGTTCCGATTGAAAGCAAGCCTCGTTCAACATCCACTGATTTTGCGCACTTTAACGCCTGCAGATTAATTTTTTTCACATTCGGATGTGGCCGCGTGCGTACGGCAAAACCTGCTGGAATATTTGCTCGAATCACTCGATCTAGCTGCTCTAAATTAATTTCTGCTGGCATAAGTTCTAACACATTTAAACCACAGCCAATATCAACACCAACTAAATTCGGAACGACCTTGTCGGTAATTTCCATCGTCGTCCCGATAACACAGCCCTTACCTGCATGAACATCGGGCATAATTCGAATGCGCGAGTTCGCAGTAAATTTCTGGTTAAGTAGTTCAAGAATTTGCTCCTCAGCAGTCGGCTCTAGAACATCAACGTAAACTCTTGCTGTATTATACTTTCCTTCTAAATGCATTTATATCCGCTCCTATGCTATTTCCACATCGTAGCCCTGTTCGTTGATTGCTACGATAATACCACTTAAGGTAACCTTTGTATTATCAAAATCCACTTCGACCTCTTTGTTCTCCAAGTTAAATGTAAATTCGTTAACTCCATCAAGCTGCTCAAGCGCACCGGTAATAGCCGCCTCGCAATGTTCACAAGTCATATTAGTAACGTGTAGTTTTGTTTTCATGAAAACTCCTCCTTTTCTCTATATATATATATATTATAACCTACTTATCTAATTTTATCCGTTTTAAGCGTAAGGCATTGAGCACAACTGAGACTGAACTTAGTGACATTGCTATACCAGCAATAATCGGTGCTAGAAGTCCTGCCATCGCCAGCGGAATACCTAATGAATTATAAAATAAAGATGCAAAAAGATTCTGTTTGATATTTCGCAGTGTTTTCTTACTAATTGTTATTGCATCGGCAACGCCAGAAATGCTGTCATGAATCAATGTAATATCAGAAGCTTCAATCGCAATATCCGTCCCGGATCCAATTGCAATTCCGACATCAGCAGTGATTAGTGCGGGTGCATCATTGATACCATCACCAACCATTGCTACATAATGCCCAGCTTCCTGTAGTTCAACAATCGCCTTGGCCTTATCTATTGGCAGAACCTCCGCAATTACATTTGTGATGCCAACCTGTTGCGCGATCTCCATCGCCGTCGCATGATTATCGCCAGTCAGCATAAAGATTTCTAATCCATCTTCCTGTAGTCGTTCAATTGCCTTCCGCGAGTCCTTTTTCACAGTATCGGCAACTGCTATAATGCCTTGAAGTGTTAATCCTGCAGCAACCAGAAATACCGTTTTTCCTTGTGACTCTAGCGAACTTGCCGCCTCATCGTAAGCGCTATAATCAATCGCTTTCTCCCGCATTAAGGCACGTGTACCGATATTGTATTCTACTTTGCCGACCGTTCCACGCACACCTTTTCCTGGTAGCACTTCAAAATCACTAACAGTATCCGCCTTAATTCCTAACTCTCTGATTCCTGTAACAACTGCTTTTCCGATTGGATGCTCAGAATAGCTCTCTACGGACAAAATCGCCTGTAAGAGTTCTTGTTCGCGCTCTGAATTAAGTTGATAGTCGGTTAGCTGCGGTCTTCCAGTGGTCAGTGTTCCTGTTTTATCAAAAACAATCGCAGTCAGCTTGTTAGCGTTCTCTATTGTTTCGCCGCTTTTAAACAAGATTCCATGCTCAGCCGCTTTGCCGGTACCAACCATAATTGAAGTCGGCGTTGCCAGACCAAGTGCACACGGGCAGCTAATTACCAGCACAGAAATTGCAACAAGCAAGGCACGCTCGAAATCTCCCTGTGAAAAAATGAAATAGTGGGCGAGAAAGGTCAGGACCGAAAGCACAATAACTGTTGGCACAAAAACATTGGAAATACGGTCAGCAATCCGCTGAATTTCTGGCTTTGACCCAGTTGCATCAGCTACGGCTTTAATAATCTGTGACAGCATTGTATCCTCGCCGATACGCGTTACTTCAAATGTGAAACTACCAAAGTTATTAGTTGTTCCCCCGCTAACCTCGTCGCCAATATTTTTGTCGACGGGAATACTTTCGCCGGAAATCATTGATTCGTCGATCGAAGAGAAACCAGAAGTAATCGTACCATCAAGTGGGATCCGTTCGCCAGGACGAACTAGTAGCAGATCACCAACTTTTACGTCAGCAATTGGAATTTCAATAATCTCATTATCGCGTTCAATATAGGCAACCTCTGGCTTGAGTGAGACCAACTTCTGAATTGCTTCATAAGTTTGACCTTTTGAGAGAGATTCTAAATATTTCCCAAGCAATACTAATGTAATCAGAATTGCACTTGTTTCAAAATAGAGATGATCATCTCCAGTCAGTACATTGTAAACACTATATAAATACGCTGCTGAGGTACCAAGCGCAATCAATACATCCATGTTTGCATAACGATTCTTTAAAGAAAAATAGGCGCCTTTATAGAATACCCAGCCAATATAGAATTGCACTGGTGTCGCTAAAGCCCATTGAAACCATGGGTTTAGTAAGAAGTCCGGCACAATTACGGAAAGGCCAAAATGAGCAAACATGCTATATAATAATGGAAATGAGAGAATGATTGAAATGATTAGTCTGCGTTTCATTCCTTTAAGTTCATCTGCCTTCTCTAGATAGTCAAGTGCATTAATCTCTGTTTTTTCGACGACATTATATCCTAGTTGTTCAATCGTACTTTTAAGATCTTCAATAGATGTCTGCTCTTTGTCGTAACTAATATTAGCAGTATTCATCGTCAAATTAACAGTGGCCTGGACGCCGTCAAGCTTGTTGAGATTAGTCTCAACTCGCATTGAACAGGCAGTACAAGTCATTCCCTCAATATTTAAGGTAACCCGATCTTTATTGTTGGGCATAGTTACACATCCTATAATTTGTACTATATTGTATAATAAGTATATAACATGCGAATGGACATATAAAGTTAAGATGTTACGATTGGCACAAGAATAAGTACAAAAACAAAAATATAAGTTATAATATAAGGCATAACTAATCGAGGTGATAACATGGCGCAGGCCTGGCAGAGTTTTTGGCAGATTGTAAAGGACAATAAAGAGATGAATTGGCGCGCGACAATTATTTTTATTATGTCGATAGTTGTCGGTCTTTTTATTAATATAAGCAATCCACTGATGTTGGAAATGCTTGAGCAAATGAGTGAGCTTGCTGGTCAACTTGGAGCTGACAGCAGTGCGTTCGATATGATCCTATTGATTTTTATGAACAATATTACCGTTGCGCTATTGATGATTTTCCTAGGCTTCATTTTTGGAATTGTACCATTTTTGTTTTTAGTTATTAATGGGCTTTTTCTCGGTTTTTTCACAAAATTCTTTTTAAGTGAAGGTAGTTCAGTGTTTGGATATTTTGTGTCACTTTTGCCGCATGGTGTTTTGGAACTAACAGCAATTGTCTTAGCTGGTGCCTACGGTTTTAAACTAGGCGCTATTCTATGGCGCAACTTGAAGGCCTTTGTAACTGGTAACGAAGCGGTTAAAGATAGTAGTAGTTTTGCAGATATCGCACGCGATACAGTCATCTTTATTGTCGGGATTATGATTATCTTGTTACTTGCAGCAATCATTGAAAGCACAATAAGTTTAGCACTGGCTGGAATGTTTATTTAAGCTATGTTTAAGATTGTCGTGATAGTATCTCTAGCTACCTGCTAAAAGGTTGACAGTTACTGATTTATGATGGTAAAATACGTTTTGTGCTTATAAATAATTACGTAAACAGGGGCCTATAGCTCAGCTGGCTAGAGCGCACGCCTGATAAGCGTGAGGTCACAAGTTCGAGTCTTGTTAGGCCCACCATTAATGAGTGCAACACCGCCGAGTTTGCGTCGTAGCAAACGAAGGTCGTAGTGCCCTTTGGGTGCACCATTAATGAGTGCAACATCGCCGAGTTTGCGTCGCAGCAAACGAAGGTCGAAGTGCCCTTTGGGTGCACCATTAATGATAAATGTATGGGGCTATAGCTCAGCTGG
>CAYZPB010000068.1:0-4958 GCA_964480445.1 uncultured Caryophanales bacterium | reverse complement strand
AATATTCCTCGTTAGCTCAGCTGGAAGAGTGTTTGAATGGAAAGAAAGATGTCTATAGTATTAAACAACCCTGCTTAAAACCTCATTTAGGTTTTTTTGCTTAGCAAACTTGTACTAAGAACTTGCTTATTCTCCAGTTTACTTATATTTAAAAATATAACACCATCTAACCTTGCTACACCTCCCGATCTTGATAAATTATTTAAATTAAACTTGAAGTGCGAATAATAAGCAGGTGTGCTTGTAAAAGATATGTTTTTATATTAAGTTAATAAATCATTTTTTTTGTTTCTTTTAAAAACGAAATGGAGGGGAAGCTAATGAGCAAATTTATTAAGAGCAGAGAACATAAGCAAAAAATACTAAAGGAACTTATTATGGAATTACATGATGGTAAAAGTATAGCAGAAGTAAAGGCTCGGTTTAATAAGCTTATTGAAGGAGTGACATCTTCAGAGATAGCAGAGATGGAAGAAGCTTTAATAAAGGAAGGAATGCTAGTAGAAAATATACAGGCGTTGTCAGATGCACACTTTGCCGTTTTTAAAGGTTCTATAGAAGAAATACGTCGTGTAAATTCACCATTAGATATACCTGGGCATCCTTTACATACATTGAATGCAGAAAATAAGGAATTACAGAATTTTACTGATATTAAACTAAAGTTAAATCTTATAGAATATAAGAGAAATAATAATGATGATTCTAGAAATGTTTTAATTGAAGATTTAAAATTGTTATTAGGGATAGATAAACATTATAAAAGAAAAGAATATCTTATATTTCCTGTTCTAGAGAAGTACGGAATAACAGCTCCGCCACAGGTTATGAGGGGAATAGATGATGAAATTAGAGAGTGTATTAAAAAAGCTATAAAAATACTTTCTAATAATGAGGATAAGGAATTAGTAATATCAAAAATCGAAGATACAATAAATAAGATGATTGAGATGATATATAAGGAAAAAAACATTTTATTTCCTTTAACAATAGACTATTTTACAGATGATCAATGGGCAAACATATACGATAAAAGTGATGATATAGGTTATTTTTTAATAGAATCACAAGGGGAATGGTTACCGAATATAGAGGAATTTGGGGAGAAAGATGAAACGGTAATAGATATTGAATAAGGAATCTATAATTAAACAAAATAAATTTTAAATGCTATGACTTTATGATAATGTACAAAACCCGCTATCCACTGTTATTACTGGGGAAAGGGGTATTTTTTATATTTTTTTGTTGCAACAGTTCGTTGATATATGAAAAAAAGTCCCACTTATTAAATGAATATAATAAATGGGATAATATTTAGAAGGATTTATTGATGTTTTACTTTTAATATAATTCAGCAGCTACATCTTTTTCAACTGTTTTATTACTGATAGGTCGACCGCCAATTGCAGGTATTAGTAATAAAATTAAACTTGCACCACATAAAAAGATTCCGCCTATAAACCAACTATTTACGTCTCCGATAAGGAATAGGGTTGTGGCAATGAACATTAGTAGCGAACCACCGGTTACTAACCACCATCCGATTTTATATCTAGCTGCATAAAATGGTATTCCGATTAACGCTAATAAGCAACCAAACCATATTGCAGGAACACCAAATAAATATAAAAAATATTCTGTGGTTCTTGCTGCCTCTCCCCAGCCTGTAGTCATTCTAGTTGAAGAAATACCATTAACCATTGAAAATGCAATTTCTACACCTAAAATTATAAATATAACTGAATTAATTAATTTATCCACTGCAGAAGATTTTTCGCTTATTAAGACAATATAATAAGTTAATAATCCTAGGAGAATAATTATTCCACTAGTATAAAGATATGGCTTTGCAAAAAGCATCACAGGTCCAAACATATACGCTCCAGTAATACAAGGAATTGCTGCAACAGCTAGAGCGATAGGCCTAAACCACTTATTGTTTCCTTTATAAAGAGGAAATGCTAGCAACATTAATAACCCACCTGCTGCTACACTTAACCCAGTCAGTAATGAATAGGATAATGTAAAAACCCCTTTTGCCGATAAAATATTCGGTTCTTGAAATATCTCATATCTTGTCTCAACGCCAGTTAAAACCATCTCCATTGCCGGTATACAAATTATTGGAATTATTACTACTAATATAAAACCTGCTACAAAACTTGTTAATGCCGTTATTAATCTTCCGTTACGTGTAGTTTTCTCGTTCATATTGAAGTCCTCCTTTGTTTAATTTTTATTAATTTTAAAAACTACTCCTTTCATTAGATTTAAACTACATTTGTAAATAATAAAAAAAATAATCCGTTATATAATGTGTTGTATTTATATGACTAATTATATAACGGATTACGTTATTGTCAATGTATATTAAATTGAATTTCTTAATTTACGTTACTAAAGTATGTATATTTTCTAAAAGTGTGTATAATAAAATTTGAAGGAGTGGTACTATGGACACAGTTGGTGAACGAATTAGAATACTTAGAAATAAAAAAAAGCTGACTCAACAAAATTTAGCTAATCAAATTAATGTATCATCACAAGTTATTTCGAATTGGGAAAGAGGCTATACCAGCCCCGATTACGATGATATTACAAAATTGGCGGATGCTTTAGAAGCAACGGCTGATTATCTATTAGGTAGAAGTTTTTTACCATTAACTCTTAAAAATATCGATATTCTTGAAGACAGCTTGCTAAAGGAAGTTGATCCCCTTTTAACAAAAGAATTTGTAAAAGCATTGCAGGATCCTTTAGTGGAACTGTTCTTATACGATTTGCTAAGTGCTCAAAAAGAAGAACGCGAGGATATTATTAGGGAATTTTTAAAAATTAGAAAAGAAAAGAGAAAAAGAAAACGACAATAGGATCTGGCAATTATTTAGTGTTACATAGGAATGTGTGAATGACTTAATAATAAAAAAGCATATGTTTAGAATAAATTAAGTTGCATTTCATATTCAAAGGCTGTCGATACTAATTTTGACAGCCTTATTTTTACTGTTTTCATTTTAATAACCTTAACTATCTGCGCAAAAATGTTTACATTATCTAAAGTTGAACACTTTCCTACTGTTTATTCTATCTAAAACTAAGATACAAGAAATCTTAACATTTCATTAATATCTGCTTATCTAAAAAGTGATAATATTTTTTAGTAGTTTAGATTGGGGGAACGGGTTTATGAGTAAGATGAAGATTAATTTCTTTTTAGACTTTTTGATCTTAATTGTATATTTAATAATTATGGAACCATTATTTACTGGAATAAGCTTGCACGAATGGATCGGCCTTGGACTAGGCATCGCTTTTGTAGTACATATTATCTTGCATTGGAAATGGGTTGTAGAATGTACCAAACGCTTATTTACAAAGCTTCCGAGCAAAACTAAATTAAATTATCTACTAAATCTCTTGCTGCTAATTGGGTCCATTTTTATTATTTTAAGCAGTTTTGCAATAGCGCGAACAATTGATTTTTCTTGGCTTGGTTTCGGCGCTTATAATTTCACCTGGTTTCAAGTACACGTGGCTTCATCGTTTTTTGTTTTAATAATAATTGCTATCCATTTGGGCTTACATTGGCAATGGACAATGAATGCTTTTAAAAAAATCTTTAAACCAAACTATAAACTACCTTCTATTATAAAAATGCCATTATTGCTTATAATTCTTGGTTTGGGTTTATATTCAATTAGTTATATAGATTTATTTACAACTTTAGATAGATCCTTTTCTATTTTTAATCCGGAATATACTCCATCTCGAGGTAAAGGGCATAATCCTGGCGGACGAGGTGGTATCCATTCTTTAACTGCGACAACTGATTCAACTTCAATCTTAGCTTATCTTGGAATAACCGCCTTTTTAGTTGCTATCGTCTATTACACAGAGAAGATTTTTAAATGGAAATCTAAGACAAACCGAACAAGCAAATAATAGTTAATATCGACTCCACTCTGTCATTTATGAGCTTTAAGTAATACAATAAGTATAGCTCTACTGATAAAGTATAGCTTCCAAATTATTAAATAAATCAAGTGGAGGAATAAAATGCTAGCTTTTACGAATGCAAGAATCAACACTATAACTAAGGGTGTCATTGAGAATGGCACTATTATAATTGAAGAAGGAAAAATAAAAGCGATTGGTGAGAACCTAGAAATTCCTGCAGATGCTCAGCTAATTGATTGCACTGGCAAATGGATTACACCAGGTTTGGTTGACGCCCATACCCACCTAGGAGTTTATGAAGAATCGATTGCCTGGGCCGGTGCTGATGGTAATGAGAGTACCGATCCCTCAACACCGCATGTTCGTGCACTTGACGCAATAAATCCGACTGAACAGGGTTTTGTCGATGCTTATCAGGCTGGTGTTACAACAGCACAGGTTATGCCGGGCAGCGCTAACGTAATTGGCGGAGAAATGTCGATTGTCAAAACCTATGGCCGAATTGTCGAAGAGATGCTGGTTAAGGAGATCTCTGGCTTAAAAGTTGCTTTTGGCGAGAATCCAAAACGAGTTTATGGCGAGCGTAAGCAGATGCCTACATCACGTATGGGAACTGCTGCAGTTCTTCGCGAAAACCTCACAAAAGCACGCAATTACCTGCAAAAAATTGAAAAAGGTGCACTGGACGAGGATAAGTTACCGGAGCAAGATATTAGGATGGAATCACTATTAAAGGTGCTTCGTCGGGAAATTCCCTTGCGAGCACATGCTCATCGAGCTGATGATATTGTGACAGCGATCCGGATTGCTGAGGAATTTGCTGTTGATTTAACACTAGAGCATTGTACAGAAGGACATAGCATCGCCGACATTATCTACAACAAAGGCTATCGCGTAACCGTCGGACCGACGCTTTCTAGTCGTTCGAAAATTGAACTAGGTGAACTTAGTTGGCAGACACTAGTTAAGTTGGAAGAGGCTAAGGTTCCCTTCTCAAT
>CAYZPB010000067.1:0-5009 GCA_964480445.1 uncultured Caryophanales bacterium | reverse complement strand
GTGTTTATTTTTTTAGTTTTAAAATTATTTAAAAAAATAAACTTTAATATATTAATCTGCAACAAGACAAGCAATTATAAAATTCTGGTGAAACTTGTTGTGCTATGAAAGGAATGGTTACAAATATGAGAAAAACAAAAATTCAGATTGTATTACAATTGACAATGATTTTTATCCTAATAATGAGTTTTTTACCCATAACCACTGTCTTTGCTGAAGATTACGTAGACCCCTCAATACTTAAAAATCTTCAAACTATCATTACACAAGATGGAAATACAATACCACAAGGGGGAACCATTACTAGTACGAAACCGATTGAGGTGGATATTTCTTTTGGTGTGCCAGTTTTGGGCGATGATCCGACACCTTCCCCTTATATTAAAAAAGGAGATACGGTAAAATTTGATTTGAGTAATGCCTTTACCTTGGTTAAGGATGACACTATTCCGTTAAAAATGGGTGCCATAGGTGTAGGAGAAGTTACTTTTGCAATGGATGCAGGAACAAAAATGGTGACTGCAACTGTTAACTTTAATGGCGACGATTCAGTCTTCGATGGAACATCTAATACCGTAACTTGTCAATTCAGTGCGGATTTTGTCTATGATGGCAGTGGCGCAAGCGGGAATATCGGTGATCACACAGTAACGATTTTGGAAAAGACATACACTGTAAATGTACCGCCTTTACCAATTGTGTACGAAGTTAAAAAAACAGGAGTCGTAAATCTTGTTGAAAAAAGCATTGAATGGACAACAGATATCACTGCAAAACAGGGAGATACTAATATAGATTTAACTGGATATAAGTTTTTTGATGATTTAACTAATGTAGGGCCTTATATTACGGGCTCATTTGAGGTTGATAGCACGGCCGCAACACCTGATGCAACAACAGCTAATGCACTAAGCTACGTTTTTCCTGCGGGTTCAACAAGCCCGAAAACAATTAAATTTAAGACAGAAATAACTGACGATTTATATCATGCTACTTCAGAACAAACAGTAACTAACAAAGCACAACTACTTGATAATACATCCACTTTAATTGAAGAAGGACAGTCTACTCTCAAATTCACGCCGAAATGGATTGAAAAAGCTGGTGAGTCAAGCGATGCTGGTAGCAGTGGCACTTACGATCCAAAGAATCGGACAATAACTTGGACGATCACAGCCAACCATTATGGCGCGACTTTAAATGATGTTATCATAACTGACCTTCTGCCGACAGCACTGACACTTGAAAGTGCCAAATGGCAAAAGTGGAATGGTACCAACTGGGTAGACGATACAACTATAACACCTAATGCTAATGGTGAGTATGCTATTGGGAACATCGACTCTAAAATTCTACTTACTATTGTTACTAAAGTTCCCGATGACGCATATGAGTCAGGGATAACAACTTATACAAATTCAGCTAACATTAAATGGACTGGTTCGCCAGGAGCTGGCCTAGGCACTGGTAATATTGGTGTGGGGGTAGGCTACAATGCCATCTCGAAATCTGGTGTGGCGAACACAGCAGAGCAGAAAATTACCTGGACTGTCAATGTTGATGCTAAAAAACAGGAAATACCAGATTTGAAAGTTTATGATCTGCTTGTATACGGTAATAATATTAACCTCGAAACAGTGACTGGAATTCCAGTTGGTATTATTTCTACTGACTTGACACCACGTTATGGGCAGAAGTATGTTAATCCTAGTTTTACTACCATTGCTGGTACTAGTTCAATAAATGTAATCGAAATCAAACAAGGTGGCGTACATGTTGCTGACCTACTTGAAATTACTGGTTTATCTCAGACGGAATTAAACACCTTCACTTTCGAGAGTCAGATTTTAAATCCGGATATATTTGCCGGTAACAAAAAATCTACAGTTAGTAATACTGCATCACTATTTAGTGCGAATACTAGGTTAAATGCAGCAACTGCAAATGTAAATTATAGAAATAATATGTTATTAAAGGAAATGTTGAAACGAGAAGCTATGGGTGATCCTGCTGCTGGTGTAAATAATCGCACCAATAATGCAGCTGAGGGTTTTGACTATGATGATAAATCGGCAATTTTCCGCATCAATGTCAATGCAGATGGTCTTAATCTAACTAACTTGACAAACGCATCAGGACAAACGCTGGGGACAGCGACACTTACTGATACACTGCCAGAAGGCTGGGAGTTTGTCGAAATTATAGCAGGATTGGACTACCTAATTTTTGAGGGAACAGGACCAGTTAACGGGACTGTTACAGCTACTGATACGACACCCGATACAGTTACTGGACTTAGCGCCAGCTTTAGTGGACGGACAGCAACCTTTACGTTTACAACGCTGGATCAGCCTTATGTGATTTTGGTCAAAGCTAAACCGACAAATGGTACGATTGAAGGGTATTTTGATTCGAATAAAACAACAACAATAACAAACAATTCAACTTTGAAGACAGAAAATTGGACAACAGGTGTAAGCAGCTCGCAAAACATAATTGTCAAAAGCCAAATTCTAGATAAAACAGTCCAACGACCAACAGCAGGCGAACTAGTATGGACTATTGATTATAAGCCGTATGGGCTTGTAAACCTAGGAGATAAGTTGGAAGATCAATTGCCGTCAGGAATCGATTTGCGCATGGACTCCAGCGGAAAATTATTACTCCCAGGAAATATTACAGTTGAGGAGATGACTCTTAACAAGGACGGAACTTATACTGTGGGAGCTCCTGTAACTCTCACATTAGGAACAAATATAATGTACGATAATGCGACACGGGTTCTCAGTTTCATCATTCCTGATAGCTCAAAAGCTTACCGTTTTGTTTATGTAACTGATATCACTGGAGAACCAGAGACAGTCACTAATAAAGTTTCATTGCTTGGTGACAATAAGGTACAAGAGGGAACTTCCAAACCTTATACTATTCTAGCATCGGACGGTAGTGCTAGTTTGTTACGGAATGGTTGGGTAAGCATAACAAAAGAAGATGACTTAGGTAATCCCCTTGCTTGTGTCGAATTTACACTCTATGCGATTGATGGTGTTACTATCATAAAAAAAGGTATAACTGGTAGCAATGGTATCGTGACGCTGAAGGTTATACCAGATGGCAAGTATATTATACGAGAGACCGCAGCACCTGTTGGCTATACACCTACTAATGTGGATTACTCTCTTGAGGTTACGACAAGCGGTGCCACAGTTATAGCTTCCATTAATGGCAAGTCAGGCGCAGACAGCAACAAAATTACTATCCAAAACTTTAAAGACAGTGATATTGGAAGACTGCTTATCAAGAAAACTGTTGCCGGTAATGCTGGGGATAGAACTAAACTATTTGATTTTACTCTTACCTTAGTGGGCACAGGGTCTTCGGAGACTTTTGCTTATCTCGGTACAGGCATCGTTGACGGTTCAATCAAGAGTGGAGATACAGTTAGCTTAACTCATGGACAGAGCATTGAAATCATCGGGCTGCCGAAAGATCTAGCATATACAGTTGCGGAAAAAGACTATTCTGCCGATGGTTATCAAACAGTGAGTACAGGATCCACTGGAACAATTATAGCTGCAGATACGCAGACAGCATCGTTTACCAACACTAGAAATATATATAGTCCGCTTACAGGAAATTTAACTATTAGCAAAACAGTTGTTGGCAAAGATTTTGATCAGGAACAAAAGTTTAATTTCAGAGTAAACTTTACTGGGGCGAGTGGTTTTTATAATTATACTGCCAATGGTGTTCCGGCAGGGGTGATTGCAAGTGGAGATACGATTTCACTTGCTGATGGCGATGATATAACTATTACTGGTTTACCTATAGGGGCGACATACAAAGTTACTGAGGATGAGTTAACAGCAAAAGGTTTTACTGTAACTAGTATTGGCAGTATAGGCACAATTTCTGTAACCCAAGATAGTATCGCTGCCTTTACCAATACAAAAAAACCTAACACACCACCTGGTGAGGATCCAAATGATCCCGGCGAAAACCCACCTGGCGGAGATGAACTACCCGTTACAGGCGGGGCAGGACAAGCTTACTTCTATCTGATTGGAAGCATTCTAATATTACTTGGTCTGATATTGAGAAGAAAAATAGCATAAATATATTAAAGAAAAAGTAGGGGGCTCCCCTACTTTTTTTGATTTGCTTACTAGTTACAGGAGCAACTATAATAGAGATAGTTAAGAAATAAAGACAGTTCAGATTATAAGAAGGTGAAAATGTGAAACGAATCATATCCTATCTATTAATACTTGCGGGGATCTTGCTAATTTTGGTGCCTCTTGTAGGGACTTATATTAATCAGAATAAACAAAATCAGTTATATCTTGATTATTTGGAGAGCCAAGACAAGGTGGGTGTGATTTTACCAGGTGCTCCTCCAATTAATAATTCCAACAATTCAGGAGATTCCGACATTACTGAAGAAGAAACTGAGGAAGTCGTAAAAGACGAAACTGCAAAGCGCCCTGAGGTTCTGGGAAGAATAATAATCAAAGAGATAAAAATGGACTTATTATTAGTAGAGGGAGCTTCAGCAGCTGAACTTCGTTGGGGTGCAGGACATCTTAAGGGGACTGCTTTTCCGGGCGAACTAGGTAACTGTGCTATATCGGGACATAGAAATTATACTTTTGGGTCACATTTTAACCGACTTGATGAAGTTGTTGTTGGGAATATAATCACTATAAACTATAAGAATAAAAATTATGATTATTTAGTAGACAAAGTATTTATTGTCGAACCAGATGATGTTAGCGTTTTAGAAGCGGTAGAAGGGGAATCTATTTTAACCCTAATCACCTGCACACCGAAAAACTCAGCCTCACATCGTTTAATAATTCAGGGGCATCTGATGGATATTTAAGAAAATATTATGGATAGCTAAGTGAAAAACAAGAGACTTTACTATATAATTAAGAAAACATGTCTGATGTTAAGATAAAAAACAAATACTAATACAAAGGAGCGTAATAAAAATGAAAAGACAGATA
>CAYZPB010000066.1:0-5022 GCA_964480445.1 uncultured Caryophanales bacterium | reverse complement strand
GCTCTGGAGACCCGGACCGACTGGAAGGTTTTACTGGTCGATGATGTACCGATGAGCGCAGGTCGGTCAATCGCTGGACAACATTACAGCCCTCTTTGAAATTGAACTCTTGCGGCACTGGAAGATTAGCTTTTGCGTCTCGTGCATTATAGCTCAACTTTGCAATTACCGCTTGTCCATTATCCTTTCTGTATTCTTCGTCTAAATCCACCTTCAGAGCATATTCAACGGTCGTACATCGACTAATGCAATCACTGATGGGTTTCTTTTTAATTTTTCCATCAAGCCACTGGCGAAAATCTTCTTTTCTCATATTCAAACCTCTCCCGTAATATTATGTAGGCTTATTCAACCGCTTTCCAAAAATCATCTGTTTCCACTTTCTCGTAGTGACGATTCTTGATTATATCAGGGATTGTATCAACCGATGGGAATTCTTCTGCAATTTCTCCGCACAAACGAATAATCAGCTCATCGCCAATTTGTTCTGCATACTTTCCACGCAGAGCTTTTTCGTACCAGCAAATCAAGTTGCTTTCCGTAACAATGCTCTGAATATGATTGCGCCATCCAATTTGAGTAAGCAGAGAAACGATAACATCTCGTTCAGCGTCTTTGCACACGATAACAACTTTATCACTTGAAACACTATTTACAATGTTCTTTGCTAACTCGACATCCAGACTTAAATGCTTAATCTGAATTGCCGGTCCCCAGTTGGAGTACATATCAAGACCACGATCCGCCGCATTTGTTACGCCTACACGATAAACTTTGGCGTCTTGGATATAACTCGGATTTGAGAAATCAAGGCACATTACCATTTTTGCAAAATCCGAAAACTCTGCCAAAATATCAAAGTTGGCTTCGTCCACTGAAATTTCCACTTGCAAATTCAAAGCGTCCACAAGAGTGGAAAAAAGAGCGTATACCACGATTTCATAGATTTTATCTAAGCTACGCTTCAAGCCCGGTTCGCTCCAAAACGAATCGATAAACTGCTTAACGCTGAAAGTCTCTTTCGTTGAGTTAAGGCAGTAGTCCAATGCACTCGCTAATTGACCGTGCTTATTCGTAAAACGGCTGTAAATATAAGCCTCAACTCCGCCGTTCGTCCTACGATTTTCTTTACCTAACTCGTTGATTAGAACTGGTGGAATTGCGGTTTCATTGAAAAGGTCGTCTTGGAATTTTGCACTGCTGGTACATACTCTTCCTAAAAGGACATGGCAAACATCGTCTCTCCAACGCTTGCTTTTAGTTCTGTAATCCTCAAGTTCCAACAGGTCAATATCCTGAAACACTCGGTCTCTATATAAGATTTCCGCAATTTGGATAGGCTTATATAAATGGACACGAGATTTTTTAATCACAGCGTCAAGAGCTGCTTTTGCCTGAACTCTGTTTGGCATTTTCTAACCGTCCTTTCGCTTTTATAATTGCAGTGACAACTGCTCTCCAAAAATGTACTGTACTGGTTCAGCAATACATTTGGGAGCAATATTATCAACAGCCTTTTGGTGGTTCTTCAACGCTTTTATCATCTGTTCAGCAACCGCCTTTATGACGGGAACTGCGACAGAATTTCCACATTGATGTTTTACCTTGCTATAAGGCACAACGATTTTATAGCTGTCTGGGAAACCTTGAATCCTCAACATTTCCCTTTCAGTCGGTCGTCTTTCATCATTTATCAAAATATAGTTGGCGGATGCTCCTGCACGCAGAGCAGACGAATAGGGGTGCGGCGTTATGGAACCTGCCATATTTTCGTGAGAGATATATGGCTTGGGATAATTCTTATCCTTAATTCTCTCAAGTCTCGACTGCCTGATAGCGTCTCTGACATAGTATTTTTTATCTACATCCACTTCCAAAATATCTGCCAGAGTTTTTCTTTCACACTCCGGCACTGGTTCCGGAAATGTAAATTCCACATCGTCAAGGAAACCTACGATGATAATTCGTTCACGTTTTTGCGGAACGCCATAATCAAGCGCATTTAATACTTTTGCATGAACATGATAGCCCAGAGCTTCCAAATGACTTTTAATAACTTTGAAAGTGTTTCCATGGTCATGCGCAGTTAGGTTTCGTACATTTTCAAGCATAAATGCCGGGGGAAGTTTTTCTTTTAGGATTCGTTCAATATCAAAGAAAAGCGTCCCACAAGTCTCATTTGAGAAGCCCTCTTTTTTCCCGATGATTGAAAATGCTTGGCAGGGAAAACCGCCCAACAAAATATCAAAGTCGGGAATATCTTTTGCGTCTATTTTGGTTATGTCCCCCGATGGATGTTCGCCGAAATTCGCTTCATAGGTTTTGCAAGCGTCCTCGTCAAATTCCGATGAAAATACACATTTACCGCCAACGTGTTCAAACCCTAACCTAATGCCGCCAATTCCAGCAAACAGGTCGATAAATCTAAATGTATTCCAATCCATAAATATTCATCCTCGCTTATATCAGTTCTGCCTTAGCTCTCATGGAAAAGCTGTTTTCCATACTCGCATATTGCCATTTATTCCGGCTAACAGAATCGATACATATTATAGCGCTTTTCAAGCGCTTTTTCAATAGGTGCGCCAAAGTTTCATAAAACTGCACAACGCTTAGTGCAAATAAGCTCTAAGCGTTGCGTCAGAATATTTTGTTTCATCAAGGGGTATAAATTAGCTCGTGCTTCACGATTTCCTCTGCCTGAACCTTGCAAGCGTTCATCTGCCGCACCCATTCCATCTGGTTTTCGGCTTTCAGCTTTTCGGTAACGCCATATTGCTTCGCCAGCTCCGGCACGATCAGCTCAATGCGATGTCTTGCCGTTTCCTCAATCTCGGCACAATGCTCATAGAGCTTTTCAGTCAAGATAAGCTCGTTATACAAGATAGGGCGAAACTGTTGTAAGTAGGCTTTGCGAAGCCTGCCATAGTGACCGAGGGACTTCTTTGCCTTGCGAATTTTAATGTTGGGGATAAGGTAGTCCCCATTCTGCGTGTAAGTGATTTTCATGCTGTCTGCGCTCCTTTCTGCGGCTCACGCTGCGGTAAACTGCTGACAGGGACAAACACCCCTCTGGAAATATCCTCTGCCCGGATAGCGGCTTTCTTGGCGTCAATCTCTGCCTTTTTCTTTGCTTTGACTTTATCCTCGTAGCGTTTCTGCGCTCCGCTGGCTTTTCGTTTCAGATAGTTCTGATGGAGCTTGTCCTTGCGTTCCTCACGCTTGCGGATTTCTTCCAGTTCCTCCGGGGTCAGCTCCACTTCTCCAAACGCCGGGGGAACGAATTTCCCGACAAAATTAAAGTAAATCTCAACCTCTTGGGTGGTCTGAATACTCCCTTTTCGGTCACGCTCATGGACAAGGATTTTCTCGACAAATTCATTGAGCATGGCAACGGTCAGTTTGTCGAAGTTCTGATATTTTTCTATCAGAGCGATAAAGCGGTCAGCGTCCTTTTCGTGCTTTTCATAATCGCTGACTGCCTTTTCAAGAGTAGCAATTTCAGCGGTAAGGGCAGCTTGTTCCTTTGCATACTGAGCGTCCAGCACCTCATAGCGGCTGTCCGGCAGTTTGCCCAGCACATTGTCCTCATAGATTTTACAGAGCAGGACTTCCAGCTCGGAAACCCTCTGCTTTGCGGCGGCAAGGCGTGTGCGCTGTTTACGGATTTCTGCGGTCTGCTGGCTGGACTGCGCTTCCTGCACCACACGGACAAACTCGGCTCGGTCGTGCTTGGCATACTCGGCAATCGCTTTCAGCATATCCGATACAAGGGTCAGTACCACATCTTCATTGATACGGTGCTGGGTAGGACAGAGCTTGCCGACAGGAACCTTGCTGTATTGGGAACAGGTATATTGGGAGATACGCTTTCCGTTGTTAGTGCGGTGGACATACATCTTGCCGCCGCAGTCGGCACAGTAGAGCAAGCCTGTAAGGGGAGCTGCTTCGCCCCAGCCATTCGGGTATCGCTTGACATTGCTTCGGATTTTCTGCACAAGGTCAAAGGTCTGCTGGTCGATAATCGGCTCATGGGTGTTCTCAAAAATCGTCCATTCGTCCTCCGGCACATAATGGCTTTTCTTGTCCTTGAAGTGTTTTCGGGTCTTGAAATTGACCGTATGTCCGAGGTATTCTCTCTTTTTCAGAATTTCAACCACAGCAGACGAACCCCAGCCATAAATGTCCTTGAATGTCTTGTTCTTGTTTACTCCCTCGCCATACTGTGCAAGGTAAGCGGACGGAATGAGGATTTGTTCCTCTGACAGCTTACAGGCAATCTGATACGGACCGTAGCCCTCAATCGTCATGGCGAAGATACGCTTCACGACATCGGCGGCTTCTTCGTCCACAATCCACTGGTCTCTGGCTTCGTTCCAAAGGTAGCCATAAATGACCGTTCCTGTAAGATGCTTGCCCATCATGCCTTTTGTCTTGAATGTGGACTTGATTTTCTTGCTGGTATCACGGGCGTACCACTCGTTCATAATGTTGCGGAACGGGATAAAATCATCGTCTCCCTGAGAGCTGTCCACTCCATCATTGACAGCGATAAGGCGAACGCCTTTCTGACGCAGGATTTCCAAAATCTGACCGACTTTCAGATAATCACGCCCCAGACGGCTCATATCCTTCACCACAATGCACTCCACATTTCCGGCTTCGACTTCTTCCATCATCGAGAGGAAGCCGGGGCGGTCAAAACGGGTGCCGGAAATGCCATCGTCCGTAAAGTGGGTGGGGTTCGGCAGTCCATGACCGACAGCGTATTCTTCGAGCAACTTCTTTTGGTTCGATATGGAGTTGCTCTCGCCCTGTAATTCATCGTCTCGGCTGAGACGCTCATACAATGGCGTGATTTTCTCTTTTCTTCTCATTGGCTATGCGCTCCTTTCCTAAAATTGTGGGCTTATATGTTTTAAGAGACTTCCTAACCGACTGATTAAGAAGTCTCTTAAAGCATACAACTCCTGGAGCTCAAGAGAATTTTGAATACTTTGGAACCTCAAACAGTAAACACGA
>CAYZPB010000065.1:0-5165 GCA_964480445.1 uncultured Caryophanales bacterium | reverse complement strand
TGTGTATTGATTATAAAGCTGACCTGGTCACCGTTTTTCTTGTGACGAACTGAATCAGCAAGTTTTCCTAATTCTAATAAATTATTCGTCGTTAATAAACGAAGGCCATCTTCGTAAGAAAGCCTTATCCCTTGATCAATCTTTTTTCTAATATCAGAAAACTCATCTACCGTACGTTCACTCATCACTATCACTCCAGGTCATAAAATACTAAAGCAGCTGTAAGCTGTTAGATGTTCTGCATGCGTGGCGGTTGCAACCGCTCCTCTGGATGCACATAATGTTTGGCATTGCTAACCGCAGTTGCTGCCTCGCCAAAACCGGTTGTAATTAATTTAATTTTGCCGGGGTAGCTAACTATATCGCCTGCAGCATAAACACCGTCAATATTAGTTTTCATTGTTGTATCGACATTAATCAAACCATTTTCAAGTTCAATTCCCCAAGTCGCGATTGGACCGAGAGAAGAGATAAAACCGTGATTTACAATCAGCTCATCAATCTCAATGATTTGTTCGCCTTCTTTATTTTTCGGATCAATTATTTTAACGCTTTCAATTTTTTCTTCACCAATTAATTCCGTTATTATACGTGGAACAATAACATTAATATCTGATTCCAAAAGTTGTTCAACACTATACTCATGTGCACGGAATTTGTCGCGACGGTGAATAATAGTTAGTTCTTTAGTTATTTCCTTTAGCATAAGAGCCCAGTCAACTGCCGAATCACCGCCACCAAAGATTAGAACGCGTTTATCACGGTAATCTTCAATATTATCAACATAATAATGCAAATTTTTATTTTCAAATTGTGCTGCATTATCTAACTCTAAACGGCGTGGTTCAAAAGCGCCAATCCCAGCTGTAATAATTATTGTTTTGGAAAGATGGGTCCCGCGTGTAGTTGTAATTAAAAAATCGCCATCTTCTTTTTTAGTAATCTCTTCAACTCGCTCTTCTAAGCAAAGTGTAGGGTTGAATTGTTTAGTCTGCTCCTGAAGGCGTTCAATTAGTTCACCAGCTTTTATTTTGGGATAGCCGGCCACATCATAAATATATTTCTCTGGATAAAGAGCGCGTAACTGTCCGCCAAGCTTTGGCATAGTGTCGATTAACTTAACACTTGAGCCACGCATACCTGCATAAAAGGTTGCGAATAATCCAGTTGGTCCCCCGCCTATAATTGTAATTTCATACACCTTGTTATCTTCTTTCAAATTGTTCCCACCTTTACGCTTTTAATCATAAGTTCATTATAAACTTTAATAGGGATTATTCAAACTGAAATCTTAAAGTACAAGCAACTTTAAAAAATACTTGCATTTATTATTATATGTTATATACTTACATAGGTGTTTTTACAGAGGCTATTTTATCAATAAATAGTTGTTGAGAGGAGGAGTTGCTCTTGTCTTTTGCAAAGAGCAGTCGAGCAAAATTAGCTCTTACAATTTTGCTCAGTGTCGTACTCGTTACTACTATTGGTTTGGTACTCGGCTTCCCTATAAACAGTATGCTTAATGATTTATCATTAAAAGAAGAAACTCAGAAAAAAAGCTTAGCAGAACATAATATAAATAATCTTTTAATAAATGAAAGCAGCAAAATCGAGTATTTAGGTAATTTTAGTTTACAGCACGAGGAGTTTAAAAGAAACGACCTAGGATTATTAGTTAGTGAGTTAGAAAAGCAAGAAGTCGTACAACTAGACAATTATCAAAAAGTACAAGTAACCGCAACAGGTTATACAGCAGGAATTGAATCAACCGGAAAAACGGTTGATCACCCTCAGTATGGGATGACCTACTCGGGAGTGCAGGTGCGTCGAGATTTATATTCGACGGTGGCAGCTGACCTTGGTCTGTTTCCACTAGGCACTGTGCTTTATATTCCAGACTATGGTTATGGTGTAGTTTCTGATAAGGGTTCAGCTATTGTTGGACATAAAATTGATTTGTATTTTGACACAGTTGACGATGTATATGAGCAATGGGGGAAGAAGAGCTTGGCAGTTTATGTAATTGAATACGGAGACGGCCGAGTAACTGAAACAATATTAAACGAGTATAATGAAGCAGGCAAGAATAATTTATTTATGTAATTGAATCAGGTAATGGTGGGGTCTGTATTATTTAACTAATAATACAGACTTTTTTTTATTGTGAGATATGGTATTATTAGAGCAACAAATAAATCTGAGAAAGATAAAAAGGAGCATATAAAGATGAAAATTGATTTAATAAAAGTTACTGCTAATTCAGTAGAAACTGATCTGATCGCAGTTGCCTTATTTAAAGACGAAAAGATAGAAGATGGTGAAGTAGCTGCGCTAGACAAAGCCCTAGCTGGAAAGTTAAGTGAATTACTTGAAAAAAGACCAGACCTTGCAGATGCAAAGGAAAGTACGTTAATTTATAGTTTTGGCAGTGTTCCTGCTGAAAAGATTTTGTTAGTCGGTCTTGGTGAGAAAGAAGAATTTGATGAGCGGCTAGTACGTGAGTTTACTGGCATTGTGGTTAAAACAGCAAACAAAGAGAAGGCAGCAAATGTTACTGTGGGCATATCTACAATGTTAGATGCAGGCATTGAAACTAATACATTAGTACATACAATAACAGAAAGTGCTTTATTTATGAACTATAATTTCCGTGGTTATAGTAACGAAGAGGATAAAAGCAACAAAATCGCTGCATTTAATTTTCTAGTTACTGATGATTCTGCAAGCTTTGAGCAGGGAATCGAGACTGGCAAGATTTATGCAGAAAGTACAAATTTTGCCCGCGACCTAATCAATACACCAGCAAATATGCTGACACCGACCTTGTTTGCAGAGAAGGCTAAATTGATTGCTGACAAACATAATTTGGAGTTATCAATCCTTGATGTTAAAGAAATGGAAGAGCTAGGCATGGGCGGAATCCTTGGTGTAGCACAAGGCTCTGAAGAGCCTCCGAAAATGATTGTTTTGAAATATCTAAAGGGTGCGGAAAAGGATGACATTGTTGGCCTTGTTGGTAAGGGATTAACTTTTGATTCAGGTGGTATTTCGTTAAAACCTGGTCTAAATATGCATGAGATGAAAACAGATATGAGCGGGGGTGCAACAGTACTTGCTGCTATTGATGCAATTGCTGGTCTGGGATTAAAACAAAATGTAATTTGTGTGATTGGTGCAACTGAAAATATGCCGTCAGGAAAAGCGATTAAACCAGGTGATGTTCTGACAGCGATGAATGGTAAAACGATTGAAGTTCTTAATACAGATGCTGAGGGCCGTATTGTATTGGCAGATTGTTTGGTTTACGCACAGAAGTTAGGAGCGACTCGCTTAATTGACGTTGCGACATTAACAGGAGCGATGGTTGTGGCACTGGGTGATATTACAACAGGAGCGATGTCAAATAACCAGGAGTTTGTTGACGAATTCATGTTGAGCGCGGAAACGGCTGGAGAACGTATCTGGCAAATGCCTCTTTTTCCAGAATATAAGGAAATGATTAAAAGTGATATCGCTAACGTGAAAAATATAGGTGGGCGTGGCGCAGGCAGTATTACTGCAGCATTGTTTCTAGAAACTTTTGTTGATGATGTACCTTGGATTCACCTTGATATAGCTGGTTCTTCTTGGAGTAAAGAAGAGAATAATCTTATTAAAAAGGGCGGTACTGGATCAATGGTACGTACAATTATTCAGTACGTAAATGACAAAAAATAATAACTTAGATAGCTTTTAAAAAAGGATCTCTTGCAAGTAAATACTTGCGAGAGATCTTTTGCTATATTAAGTTGAACTAGAACAGTTTCGAAAAATCAAACGGCCATAACTCTATTTTTGAAATATGGTAGGCTGCTCTGCGTAGATTCGTTTTGGACTAGCAATCTTAATATTATTATCACGGAAATAATTAAGTATTATTTTTCGAATCTCGATACCCATAAACCAGTAATATTCATCATGTACTAGACCAACTACTGTATATTTTAATCCGTAGGTATTATTATCAATATCTGTAACGCCGTAAAGATAAACTGGTTCTACTATCTCACCATTTTCGTTGCGCAAAAGTTTGTCCGCATGCTTCAGATTGATTTCATCACAAGCTAGCTGAATAACCTTTTCAACCTTGTCAGCTGGGTATTCATAAGAGACGACGAAATTTATAATTGGACGCATTAATTCCCGATTGTAATTAGTTAAGGTAGTAATTGTGCTGTTAAGTAGATGTACTTGTTTACCAGACCACTCACGGATTATAGTACTTCTTAATCCAATCTCTTCAACTGTACCTGTTACCTCGCCGATCTGCACAAAGTCCCCAATTTGCATCCAATCTTCAAATAAGATAAAAAAGCCCGATATTATATCTTTAACCAAACTTTGAGCACCAAAACCAAGAGCTACACCTAAAATACCAGCACTGGCAAGAATGGGACCGGTCTCAACACCTAAATATCCGAGTATAATAATACCAGCAATAATTAATATTATATACTTAGAAAAAGAAAGGAAGATGGAGGATAAAGTTTTCTGCTTTTGCAGATCCATTCTAGTTGCATGAAAAATTCGCCTACTAAGTCGACCTCTCGCCTTCATCAGTAACCAAGTAACAATTAAAACTATTATTATTTTTAATGTTACACCAATAATACTTTCAAATAACAAACCTAAATCATTCTCCATCAGACTATTAAAGCCCTCAGTAACCTTGGCAAAAAACCTGTTAAAAAAAGATTCCTGTTCCATGATAACCTCCCTAAGACTGATAATTATAATATAACATAAGTTTCACAGACAATCAGCAACTTAGCTTAAATTGACAGTTACTTATTAACTAATATAAAATGATAGTTATGCAAGAATAGTAAATTGACGGAGGAAACTTAATGACAAAGGCATTAAAATTAATTAGAAGGTATTCAATTCCGCTTATAGCAGGTGTGATCGTAGCATTGTTATGGGCGAATATCCATCCTGCAAGCTATCAGGCTTTTGTCTTTACAGAATTTGTCGGCAATATTAATTTTCACTTTTTAATTCAAAATATTTTTATGGCATTCTTTTTTGCTATTGCCGCGGTTGAAATAACGCAGAGCTTTTTGCCCGGTGGGGATTTAAGCCCGATTAGAAAGGCTGTAAATCCGCTTATGGGAACAATTGGCGGT
>CAYZPB010000064.1:0-5200 GCA_964480445.1 uncultured Caryophanales bacterium | reverse complement strand
TAAGATAGAATTCACCAAAATCTAAAGTCATAATTCTTCCTTCTAGGTCCATAGTATCTGGCGCCTGAATTTCAGGATGATAAACTTCTGGCGAATACTTATTTTTATATAATAACATAGTACCCGCATAACCCTTCCTAGCAGGCTCCTGAGAGCTTCTCCAAACACATGAATATTCTTTAAAATAGTCCTCTAGGAATTCCATATGATTTTTATTAGGTCCCTGGGCCGGTAATTTAGTCTCTTGCAGCGCGATAACGTCTGCATCCATCTCGACGATTGTATCAAGCACTTTCCTCGAAAGAACTGCCCTATTTGAATCACCTGTTAAGGCAGCATTTAAGGAATCAATATTCCATGAAATAAATCTCAAATTAGCCCTTCTCCTTATTAAGTCCGTATTTAATAATTGTTATATATATTATATATCAACCGACAGTCATTTTGTCTAGGATAAGCACATTACTCATAAAAAGAGACGAGAGTATTCAATCCCCCCCGTCTCAAAACTGGCGTTTGCCTAATTATTAATTATTTCATTTTAAAGCTAACCCATTCTATTGCAGAGTTTCGTGGTCCGTAATCGAATTCAGCACCCAAGATCTCACCAATAGCGCGCAAAGGTAAGAAAGTGCGCCCATTTTTGATGGAAGCAGCTACATCGGACATAACAATCCTCTCTACCCCATTTTCAACTACCTTTATCTTATCAGAGCCGATTGTAATAAATATATTCGTCGGTTGATCATTATTTATAGTAGCCACAGTAATAATTTTTGTTTTAAAATCATAATCAACGTAAGCCCCGAAATATTCTGCTACAAAACGAACAGGGACTAAAGTCCTTTTATCCTTAATATATGGTGGTACATCCATTCTATAAGCTTTGTCACCTATCACATAACCAGGGAAATCAATGAAAAGTATAACTGTTGGATTATCATCTTTGGTCTCATCGCTAGGTGATATCCACTCTGCATACAACATTGTATCGGCATTGATTGAAAATGTGGAGCCAACCTTATAATGTGTTCCACTTCCATCCGCTTTTGTATTCCAACCAGCAAAAGTATACCCTGTTTTTGTAAGATTTCCTGTATTTCCAAGAACACTTAAGTCCACATACTGAGTCTTATTCTGATTAGCTGGAGTAGTACCTGTAGTTGCACCATTGGCCTTATATTCAACGATGTAATTGTCTGGCACCCAGACATTCTGCTCTACCCACTTCGCGTATAAAGTCGTATTTGCATTCTCTGAGAAAACATCACCATTTCCGTAATTCGTGCCCCCACCATCCGCTTGTGTGTTCCAACTAACGAATGTATACCCAGTTTTTGTAAGGTTCCCAGTATTTCTAAAAATACTTAAATCTTGATTATGCGTTTTAACTTGGTTGGCTGGTATAGTACCAGCTGTCGCTCCATTGGCATTATATTTAACAATATAAGTGTCTGGGGTCCAACGTGCAAATAAAGTCGTGTCGGCGTCACTTGAAAAAGAAGCGCCTATATTATAATTTGTACCGTCACCCTCAGCTCGTGTATTCCAGCCAGTAAAGGTGTATCCTGTTCTTAAAAGATTTCCGCTATTTCCTTGAACAGTTATGTTTACATCATGGGTTTTAATTTGATCCGACGGGCTAGTACCAGCAGTTGCACCGTTGGCATCATATTGAACAGTGTAGGTGTCTGGTAACCACTTCGCATATAAAGTTGTGTCGCCATTTGTTGTGAAAGCTGCGCCAGTGTTATAACTCGTACCACTCCCATCCAATGCTGTATTCCAACCATCGAAGGTATATCCTGTTTTTACAAGTGCTCCTGTATTTCCATGAACAATTAAACTAATGCCATAGCTTTTAATTTGATCCGACGGGCTAATACCAGTAGTTGCACCATTGGCATCATATGAAATTTCGTATGTAAGGAGATTCCCCTTAACTACAATATCATCAATTTTGTTAGTTCCTGTAGCCCCAAGACTGCTCGAATTACCAATAGCAGCCGAACCCGACTTTTTTAGCCAACGCAAATAAACAGTTGGTTGGTTTTCAATCCCTGAAGGAAGATCAACATTTTTTAAAGAGCCAGAACCGTTATCTGAAAAATCATTTTTCACACTTATATTATAAGCTTTATCAGCAACATTCATGTCATTCCAATCTGAATAATTCAGGCTCCATTGTACTTTGAAGTCACCAGGTCCTGTATTAGATCCAGCTTGTTTTGAAGAAAGTGTGAGCTCCTTATAGCCCGTTGTCGAAAAGTTTATATACCAATAAGATTCGCTTGCAGTATGCCAATTTTTAGAGCTTAGTGCTTGACCTGCATATCCAGATACATCTTCAGTATAAATAGCACTCTCTAGCTTTATTTGCGAAACATCTTTGTTCCCAACAATCCCATCATCTGCAGTATAGAATGTGGTTGTAAAATTAGTGCTTCCTCTCTTAACTGCATCCTCAAAATTGAATTCAACTACTGTTACTGGTGCCGCACCTGCAATATTTGCAAAGGAAATAAACAACATTAAAGTAAACACAAATATTAAACTTAGATATTTTATCCTTGCTTTTGAGAAAACCTTTTGCTTAGTTAAAAATCTATTTTCATTCATCGACATTTTAAGCCTCCTTATTCTTAAATATTTATTCGCATTGTGTATGTATCAATTTTGATATGACTACCAAATTCTCCAGGATTTTTTTATAGCTGTATAATATTTATCCTTAAATCAAATATTATTAAATAGCAAGAGATATGTCAATCTACTTTTTATTGTAGATTGTAGACTTAACTTCCTATATGCGAAAGTCATCCTTTAAAGTTATAGTTTTTCCTTTTAATATGATTTCAACTTGTAAGAAATGATATGTAAAAATGATAAAGATTACTGGGTACAATATATAATACAAGCTTAGATTAATCTATTATTATAAGAAAAATTTGGTATACTGTTAGAAGTAATTATTAAGAATAACTGGAGCTGAAGCTGATGAATTATCAAGGTATTATTATAGGAGCCGCATGTTTTCTGGTAATCGGCATTTTTCACCCAATCGTAATTAAATCTGAGTATTATATAGGCAAAAAAATTTGGCCAGCTTTTTTAGTCGCCGGAATAGCATTGATTGTTCTTTCTTTGTTTATTGAAAATATCACTATCTCAGCAATTGTTGGTGTAGTAGGATTTTCGAGCTTATGGAGTATTCACGAGATTATTGAACAAGAAGAACGAGTTAACAAGGGCTGGTTTCCAGCTAATCCTAACAAAAAACCTAGGAGCTGATCTAATGCATCACCTTGGAACCAAAAAACTGCAAACTGAGCGGCTGATATTGCGCCGATTTAAAATGTCTGATGATGTAGAAATGTTTGATAACTGGGCAAACGATAATGAGGTAACCAAATATTTAACCTGGCCCGCACATCAGAATGTTTCGGCAACAAGGACTATTTTGAAAGATTGGATTGCACAATATGACAACAGCCAATTCTATCAATGGGGAATTGAATTAAAAGATAGTAATCAATTAATTGGAAGTATAGGTAGCGTTAGTTTAAATAACCAAACTAAAAGTGTGCATATTGGGTATTGTATCGGCCAAAAATGGTGCACCAAGGAATTATGTCTGAAGCTCTAGAATGCTTGGTTGAGTTCTTTTTTAATGAAGTTAAAGTAAACCGAGTAGAATCTCGTCATGATCCAAAAAATATAGGTTCAGGAAAAGTAATGCAGAATTGTGGGATGCTATATGAAGGAACTATAAAACAAGGCGACTGGAATAATCAAGGGATTTGCGATTATTCAATATATGGACTTACACTAGAAGATTACTTAGACAAATAATAGTTCTACTACTATTTTTTATAATGCTCTAACTCCTCTTCCGGATATGCATTAGTCCAATGATAAGGCTGTAACTCGCCCAAAGATATAAACTTCAAAGCATTGTTTGTGGTTGTAACTCCCACTTTTACTTCTGTTCCCCAAAAACGCAACCTTTCTTGACAAACACCACACGGTGAAAGTACTTTAAATGGACTTGTTTCATCATCTCTTACAAGACAAAGACAGTGAGTAACAAGTGCGTTATATTTGTGAGCTTCGCACATAGCACCTACTTCAATGCATAACTCAACACTAGTATTTGCTGTTTCAAGTGCAACACTTGTAAGATATCGCCCATCTTCTGTATGAATGACGGCTGCTCCACCCCAGCCTTTGGGATATCTCTTTGAAACTAGAGCGATAGCTTTATCATACATTTTCTTCTCAATAATTTCATTTGATGTCATGGTTTACCCTCCTCAAGTGATTAAAATTAATTTCTATTCACTTATATTATATCACTCTACCAAGTACTCAATTCATATTTTTAGATTGTTTTAATATGTGAAATGCTGAGATCATCCTGGCGTATAAGAAAAAGACTTGAATTATTCATTAAGTATTTACAATATTGAGACCTTGTAATACAATATATATACAAAGGAGGTTGTTATTATTAATACAATTAATTTAAGAATAAATGATGAAGATAACAAATTAGTTAGAGATTATGCTAAAGCTAATAATATGACTATTTCTGATTTAGTAAGAAATTCTGTTTTGGAAAAAATAGAAGATGACATTGATTTAAAATTATATAATCAGGCTATGAAAGGCCATAAAGAAAACCCCCAAGATATCAGCTTTGATGAAATGGTGACTGAATTGGGATTTGATGAGTAAACAATATAAAGTTCGATTAGAGAGACCGGCACAGAATAATTTAAAAAAAATGGATAAAAGCGACTCTAAAATTATAATGGCTTGGATCAGCAAAAATCTTGTCAACTGTGAAAATCCTTATATTCACGGAAAGTCATTACAAGGGAATTTAAAAAGCAAGTGGAGATATAGAGTTGGAAATTATAGATTAATCTGTCATATTGATGAGGAAAAAGTTGTAATATTGATTTTAGAAGCAGGTCATAGGAGGGAAATATATAAGTAAAAAACCCTAGCATCACAATTTAGATGCTAGGGTTTAGTTATTAGTAAATTTATGCTTCGTAATTTGGTGGAGGCGAGGGGAGTCGAACCCCTGTCCGAAAACATCGACACATTAGCTTCTCCGAGTGCAGCTATTTGCGAGTAATTCGCCTACTAAACCATCAAATAGCGAACTATTTAATAGGCTAGTCTGATTAAT
>CAYZPB010000063.1:2326-5316 GCA_964480445.1 uncultured Caryophanales bacterium | reverse complement strand
TTGCTTGACAAAAGCTATACGTGAGTTATTTATTATTAGTTTTATAATAGTTGCATAGCAACTTTATTATAAAAAAAACAAAAAATGAGGGGGTATATATTTATGAAAGCAGCTCGTAAAATGCTAATTCTTGCACTGGCATTAGTTATGGTTGCAACTCTGGGCCTAGTTGGTTGTAATGGCGAAGACGAGCCAGATACAAACGGCGATGAAAGCGCAGCAGTTCAAGCATTAAATGCTGGTTTAAAAGAGTTAGGACTTGATGAACTACCAACAGTAAAATATATTTACAACACAAATGATGCTCATCAAAAAATTGCTGAAGCACTTCAAGGAATGTGGGCGGATGAGTTAGGCGCGACTGTTGAACTTGGTAACATGGAGTGGAACGCTTATCTTGACACATTAGCTGAGGGCGACTTCCAGATAGGACGTTTAGGATGGCTAGGGGACTTTATGGACCCGATTACATTCCTTGATGTATTCATTACTGGTGGTGGAAATAACGATGGTAAATACAGTAATGCTGAATATGACAAATTAGTAGCAGATGCAAAAGCTACTGGCGATCAAGAACTTCGTTTAGAATACTTATCTAAAGCAGAGAAGATTCTAATGGAAGAGGCTGGAATCGCACCAATTTACTTCTACACAGAAGTAAGAGTAAAGCAAGATTACGTTAAAGATTTAGTTCTACATGGTGAAGGAAGTAGAGACTACACTTGGGCATCTATTTCTGACGCAGCATATGATAACAACTTATTGTTAAATGCTCGTACTGAGCCACCAAGCTTAGACTCTGCTCAAGCTACTGACACTACTTCTTTTGAAATTCTTCGTCACCTTCAAGAGGGTTTAACAAGACTTGATAAAGACAGTGAAGTAACAGCTGGATCAGGTATGGCTGAAAGCTGGACAGTTTCAGAAGATGAATTAACTTACACATTTACACTTAAAGATGACATTTTCTGGTCTAATGGTGACCCTGTTACTGCAAACGATTTTGAATATGCATGGAAACGTGTTTTAAATCCTGCAACTGCAGCTGACTATGCTTATCAATTATATGTACTGAAAAATGGTGAGAAATACAATGCTGGTGATGCTACTGCAGATCAAGTTGGAGTTACAGCAGTAGATGCAAAAACACTTAAAGTTGAACTTGAGGCACAAACACCTTATTTCTTACAACTTACTGCATTTGGTAGTTTCTATCCAGTAAACGAAAAAGTTGTTACAGCTAATGATAAATGGGCAGCTAACGCAGCTAGTTTTGTTGGCAACGGACCATTTACATTTGAAAGCTGGAAACACGATGACGAAATTACAATTGTTAAAAATGATAAATACTGGAATAAAGATGAAGTTAAGCTGAACTCAATTAAATGGATTATGGTTAATGACGACAATACAGCTTATCAATTATTCAAAAACAACGAGATTCATGAAGATCAAGCACCTTCGGAGTTAGTGTTCGAGTTACTTCAAAAAGGTGAGGCTACATCTGTACCAATCCTAGGCACTTACTTCGGCATATTCAATAATAATGATGAAATCTTTGGCAATGCAAACATTCGCAAAGCTTTCTCACTTGCAATTGATCGTGAGGCAATCGTTGATCAAATTCTAAAAGGTGGACAATTACCAGCTACCGGTTTAGTTCCTCCAGGTTCATCTCCTGATATGGACGTTGACTTCCGTGAGTATAATGGAAACCTTGTAGATTAATAACTAATACAATTTAACAATATTTAAATAGGATGGCATACAATTGTATGCCATCCTCTATCTTATAATTATTAATAAATCATCTGTATTTTTTTTGTTTTTAATGTTATAGTTAAAATTGTGTTTATATCTATACTTTTACGTGACATATCTCTATAATTAACGTACTATGAAAAGAATACTGAGATCTATGGGGGTGCGAATCTTTGCTAAGGTTTATCACACAAAGAGTGATAATGTTTGTAGTTACACTCTGGGTTATAATTACAATTACATTTTTACTAATGAATTTAGCTCCGGGTAGCCCGCTAAATAAAGAAGGCAATCAACCGCCAGAGATAAGGGCGAATCTTGAGAGATATTATGGTCTAGACAAGTCGAAACCTGAACAATATGTAAATTATCTCAAAAACCTTGTTAAAGGAGATCTTGGGCCCTCGTATTATTCTAAATCAAGAACTGTAAACGAAATTATAGCTGATCACTTTCCTGTTTCAGCAGCCTTAGGAGCAGGTGCACTTGCCTTTGCGCTGATATTTGGTTTGTTTCTGGGAATTACTGCCGCTTTGAAACGGAATACGATTGTCGATTATGCCGCCACGGGAATAGCCGTTTTAGGTGTCTCCATACCCAACCTTGTATTAGGACCAATCTTGATTATAATTTTTGCAGTCTGGTTAGGTTGGTTTCCAATTGCACGTTGGGATTCATGGCAAAGTGCTATCTTACCAATTATTGCTCTGGGTATGCATTCAACGGCTGTTGTTGCACGATTGATGCGTTCAAATATGCTGGAGGTACTTGGTCAGGATTATATTAGAACAGCCAAGGCTAAAGGATTAAGTAACCTTGCAGTCGTCTGGAAACATACTGTTAGAAATGCAATTATGCCAATAATTACGATCATGGGGCCGTTGATTGCAAGCCTATTAACGGGCACATTTGTTATTGAACACGTCTTTGCCATACCTGGATTAGGGAAATATTTCGTAGCTAGTGTTACTCAGCGTGACTATCCAGTTATTATGGGTACAACTATATTTTTTGGTGCGATTTTAATTATGGCTAACTTTATAGTTGACATTCTCTATAGCATAATCGATCCACGAATAAAGATGGGAATGAGGGATGACTAATATGGAACAGATAACTCGCGATAAGTTTAAACGATATCATGCTGATAAAGCAGAAGCGGAGACTATTAGTCGGCCCAGTACGAGTCTTTTAAAAGATGCTTTTAGAAGGTTAAGAGAGAATAAATT
>CAYZPB010000063.1:0-2226 GCA_964480445.1 uncultured Caryophanales bacterium | reverse complement strand
TCTGGTTATAGTAATCGACGGGTTGACCAAATAATGATGCGTATTGTTGACGTATTATATGCTCTTCCATATTTACTTGTTGTTATTTTAATCATGGTAGCAATTGATAAACAAGGAATTCTAACGATAGTACTCGCAATTGCAGCCACCGGCTGGGTCGGAATGGCTCGTTTGGTGCGCGGACAGGTATTACAATTGAAGGAGATGGAATTTGTATTGGCAGCCAGGACACTTGGCGCAAGTACAAAACGTCTGTTAGCTAAGCACTTAATTCCTAATACTTTAGGATTAATTATAGTTAATCTTACCTTGACTATACCGACGGCAATTTTTGCTGAGGCATTTCTAAGCTTTATTGGTATAGGAATAGCACCACCCAATACTAGCTGGGGTTTAATGATTAATGATGGTGTTTCTGTTATCTTGACAGGATATTGGTGGAGGTTAGTTTTCCCTGCTATCTTAATATCGGTAACAATGTTTGCATTTAATGTATTTGGTGATGGATTAAGAGATGCTCTTGATCCAAGGTCACGGAAATAGGAGGAGGCAGCTGTGTCGGAGAAAATTTTAAGCGTAAAAGATTTAGAAGTCTCCTTTTTTACGTACGCAGGTGAGGTTCAAGCGGTGCGTGGGATTTCTTTTGATGTGATTAAGGGTGAAGCCATAGCAATAGTTGGTGAGTCAGGCAGTGGTAAAAGTGTAACATCTCAATCAATAATGCGGTTAAATCCTGCACCACCTGCTGTTTATAAAAATGGAGAAATTCATTTTGATGGAGAAGATTTAATACAATTAACTGATAAACAGATGGAAAATATTCGAGGTTCTAAGATCGGAATGATTTTCCAAGATCCAATGACTTCACTAAACCCCACGATGACGATTGGGAAACAGATTGCTGAAGGTTTAATTAAACATCAAGGTATGTCGCGTAGTGAAGCGAGGCAGCGCTCAATTGAGATGCTGGGGTTAGTTGGAATTTCAAACGCTGAACTTAGAATCAAACAGCATCCACATGAATTTAGTGGTGGCATGCGTCAGCGTGCGATGATTGCTATCGCTCTAGCTAGTAACCCACAGTTATTGATAGCTGATGAACCGACAACTGCGCTTGATGTAACAATACAAGCTCAAATTCTGGAATTGATGAAGGACTTGCAACTGCAGCTTAAAACATCAATTATCTTAATTACACATGACCTGGGAGTTGTTGCAAATATGGCACAACGTGTTGTAGTGATGTATGCGGGAGAGATTGTTGAGATTGGTACTAAAGACGATATTTTTTATAATCCACAGCATCCTTATACTTGGGCTTTATTAAAGTCGGTGCCCCGGATAGATTCCAAGGGTACACGTCTTTTAACAATCGAAGGAACACCACCAGATATGATTGAACCCCCAAGTGGTTGCGCGTTTTATCCGCGCTGTAAGTTTGCAATGGAAATCTGTACTACAATTAACCCAGAGACCACTGCAATTTCTGCTGAACATAAAACTAAATGTTGGTTACAACATGAGTATGCTCCTACAGAGGGGATACCATTTCAAATAGGGGGTGCTAAAGGTGACAAATAATATTGCGAATAAGAACGATATTATCTTAGAGGTTAAGCACCTGAAAAAGTATTTTAAGGTATCAACAGGGGATATCAAAGCGGTTGATGATGTCACTTTTGCAATAAAAAGAGGAGAGACTTTTGGTCTGGTTGGCGAGTCTGGTTGTGGGAAGTCAACCACAGGTCGAACGATTATTCGTTTATACGAGCCGACAAGTGGTGAAATCATCTATAAGGGTATTAATCTTGCCAAACTTACAAAGCAACAGACAAAAGAGTTTAATCGTTCAATGCAGATGATTTTCCAAGATCCCTATGCTTCTTTAAATCCACGGATGACAATTTCCGATATTGTTGGCGAAGGGATTGACATTCACAAACTTTCTAAGGGAGAAGAACGACTTAAGCGTATCCATGAGTTACTAAATACAGTAGGACTTAATAAAGAACATGCGAATCGATTTGCTCATGAGTTTAGTGGCGGTCAACGACAAAGGATTGGGATCGCAAGAGCCCTTGCTGTTGAACCTGAATTTATTATCTGTGATGAGCCGATTTCGGCATTAGACGTTTCCATCCAGGCGCAGATAGTCAACCTGTTACAGGATTTACAGGAGGAAAAAGGTTTAACTTATCTTTTTATTGCGCATGACTTATCAATGGT
>CAYZPB010000062.1:0-5347 GCA_964480445.1 uncultured Caryophanales bacterium | reverse complement strand
AATATGATGATGATTTAATTATTCGAGTTATCATCACCATGCATACAGGGGTGAGAACAAACTTTCGTTATCAAGTGGTGAGGGCCATCGATGAAGCACTTTTAGCAGTGGGGGAGACTAAGCATGTTTATATTGATTATAACTTCAACTTAAAACGAGTTGACAAGGTTTTGCCAGAGTATCATCAGAAAATCCGTAATCTACACAAACTTCAAAACTGACCTTCTATATGTGAAAGTATTTACATAGATTTTGTAAAGATGTGATATAATTGCCTAAAGGCAAATCATGCCGATGGTCAATACTGGAAGGTTAGGAGGTGATCCAAGAGCTATGTACAAAGAGTTAGATGATCTTATTTCTGATAAGCTTATTTTTCGCCAATTTAAAGGTGAAGAAAGGGAGAAGTTATTAGGACGAGCTGTTAAAGTTGATTTTGAAAAAGGTGCTATGGTAAGTTTAACTGGTGATCGATATCCTTATGTGATTGTCGTTTCCAAGGGCTTAATTAATGCAAATAAGGACTCAGCTGAGGGCCGAAATCTTACATTGAAATCGTTTGGGGAAGGGGATGCTTTCTGGGGACATGCGATGTTTCATGATAACCCAACTCCATCGACAATCGTTGCATTTAAACCAACTACTGTTTATCGCTGGCATCGTGATGATATTGTACCATTCGTGAAGGATAATAAAGATGCACTATGGGATCTTTGTGTACAATTAAGTCAACGGACGATTGAGGCTAACATGGCAATGGAGGAAATTGTATTTAATCCGGTTGTAAACCGCCTTGCACGATTATTGGTTGATCAGTTTGAAAAGATAGACACTGAGTCAATACCTCGTAACATGACCCTTGATGAGATGGCTGCTAAGATTGGTTCAACACGAGAGGTTGTCTGCAGATTATTATATCGTCTCTCTGATGAAAATCTGATACAGGTAGATCGAACAAAATTTATTTTAATTAATAAAATTCAATTAAGCAAGATGGCTGATGGTGAAACAATCACGAGCAAAAAATGGAGTTAAGCTATTATAAATCATTATATAATTTTTCTTAGAATTAGTAGAACCCGATAAGATTTTACCTCATCGGGTTCTTTTTAGTATTGTAGAATATATTATTCCTTTTCGATAATTCTTGCTTTAACTACTGGTATCAAGAAAGTTACGAGGATTGCTAATCCCATTAGACCTTGGTACAGATAGTCATAAGTTGCAGTTCGCACAGTTTGTGTAGCAAATCCCATAATCATGACCCCGAGTCCGCTCATTAGGGCCATATACCAGCCAGCAATGTGACGCTGCGCAATAAAGAAGATGGCAAGGAACAAGAGGATAGTTGTTATCCAGCCGATTGTCATTGTTGGGAATAGGATGAAGATACCTTCGGCATAAAATGGCCTTGCAAAGTGGCCCTCAACAATCCGCTCAGCAGCATGTCCATTTGCAAATGCCTCAGCAGCAGTAACACCCAGAATTAAGAATACCCAAAAATCAATTAGTTTGTGTTTAGCTGTTGCTTTAGTAGCAAGTACTACTGTAAAGTAGGCGACTAGCCCAACAGCTGCAAAATAAATGCCGTTCGGAACACCTACTTTAGCAAAGTTTAGGTAGGGAACCGTCATGTAAGCGCCACCGGCAGATGGTATTGCAAGACAGAGAAGAATTAGGGATCTAGCCCACTTTTGTCCGTTGTAAAATGCTTTAGCAATCACTAAGATTACCATTCCCGCAAACATCGTTAGAGCTGTCCAAAGTGGGAAGAAGAACCCTACAAGTTTCTGTGTTGTACTAATTAATGAAGCGTTAGGATTTCCCTCTGCATAGAATTTGTCGATTCTCTTACCTTGTTCCACCTGAATTAAATCTAAGGCAGCAGGCACAGTGAAGGGTAGTACAGCAATCATTAACAGAGCAGCGATTAATACAACGATAAGTACGATCATTCGTGTGTTCTTTGAAAGCTTTTGATTCATTTTTGAAACCTCCTTATAATATTATTTAACTTATTTACAACATAGCAGATAAAAACAAGTGAACAATTAACCTGGGTTAAATGAAACAAATAAAATCATTCTTTAATAAAGGATAATAATCTAATATAATAGAACATAACATTAGACAACGACTTACTCTTAAGGGAAAAGGTGTGTTGGCTGTATGGAGAGCTTGGCTAAATTTATGGAAGAGAATTGCTTATTTTCATCTTTCACCAAGGAGGAACAAAAAACATTAATTGCTGATGGTGAGAAAGTATTTTTGGAAAAGGGTGAATACTTGCACTTTAACGGAGGCAATTTTCCTTATGCTTTTGTATTAAATGACGGCTTAGTATATGCGGTAAAAGAGCTGATTAACGGTAGAACTGTTACGATGAAAAGATTTAATATAGGAGATATTTTTCTGGGGCATGCTATTTTTGCAAACCAAGCAACACCGGCAACCCTGGTTGCCTATAGACCTTCGGTAATTTATCGTTGGCACAGATCAAGTATCTTACCAATACTTAAAAATAATAAGAAGGCTCTATGGCAAGTCTGCTGCCAATTGAATGCAAGATCATTAGACGTTAATTATATGATTGAAGAGTTTACTTCTTCTTCGGTTGGAAGTCGCTTGGCACGCCTATTGATGAGTGAATTTGAATCAGAAGCTGAAAGTTGCATTCCCAGAAACATGACACTGGAGGAGATTGCTTCGACAATTGGTTCTACCAAGGAGGTAGTATGTCGTTATCTGCGTCGAATGTCTGACGAGAACTTGATTCAAGTTGAACGTGATAGAGTTGTGTTAATCAATAAGATTGAACTTACAGAATTAGCTGAGGGGAAGGTTGTTGGTAGTAAAGAATGGGACAGCTGGAATGAATAGTTATTCACAATTCTGTTTAAGTATATTAGAATAGAGAAGCTATAAATAATGATTATATTTATAGCTTGACATTGTTGATAAGAAGGGGGGACTGATTATGGAGATAAAAAAGGGACTGGATGGTATTATAGCTGCTAAATCAGCGATTACTTTAATTGATGATGAAATGATTAGATATAGAGGATATCGACTGGATGACCTTGCCTTAAATGCAGATTTCGAGGAGACTATCTACTTACTATGGCATGGAGAATTACCGAAACCGACTGAATATGCAGTTTTCAATGAGGAACTAAAGAAACATAGCAATCTTTCAGAAAATATTATAACGCTAATGAAACTATTACCAAAAGATGCTGACTTTATTGATGTCATGCGTGTCATAATTTCCATTTCAGCACTATATAATACAGAGGTTAAAGATTTATCACAGGCAGCTAAATTGAAGAAGGCAACTTTTTTGATGGCGCAGATTGCACCAATAGTTGCGACGTTATTTAGAGTGCGCAATAATTTAAAACCGATTAAGGCAAAACAAGAGTTAAGTTATGCAGCCAACTTTTTATATATGTTATCTGGGGAGGAGCCTGATGAGCTGGCTGAAAAGGCCTTTGATCAAGCTCTGATTCTGCATGCCGATCACGAGTTAAATGCATCTACTTTTACAGCACGAGTGACTGTATCAACATTATCAGATATGCATTCAGGTGTTATTGCTGCAATGGGCGCATTAAAGGGAAGCTTGCATGGCGGTGCAAACGAACAGGTTATGCTGATGCTGGAAGAGATTGGCGATTGCTCAAATATAAAGTCCTATATTGATAATAAGCTAAACAATAATGAAAAGATTATGGGGATTGGTCATCGCGTTTATAAAAATGGTGATCCACGTACGCCCTACCTAAAAGAGGTAGCCCGTAAGATTGCTGAGCAGAACAATGATATGGAATGTTATAACTTATCTTGTAAGATTGCAGATTATGTTTATGAACAGAAAAAATTATTACCCAATGTTGATTTTTATTCTGCAACTTTATATTATTACTTAGGAATTTCTAAGGAATTATTCACTCCAATTTTTATAATTAGTCGGATGGCTGGTTGGACGGCACATATTATGGAGCAATATGAGAATAATCAATTAATTAGGCCGCGAGCGCACTACATCGGACCAGACGATCGCAAGTATATTTCAATCAAAGATAGGTAAAGATCGATAAAAAACAAATTAGGGGGATATAGATGAGCCTTTTCAAAAAGTATGAATTACCACAGACAGGCGAGAAAATTACAACTAAAGCGGGAAAATTGCAGGTTCCTGTCAATCCAATTATTCCTTTTATAGAGGGAGATGGAATCGGACCAGATATTTGGAATGCTGCACAAGGTGTTTTTGATGCGGCAGTTGAGGTAGCATACAGTGGCAAAAGGGAAATTGCTTGGTATGAAGTCTATACAGGCGAAAAAGCATTTGATAAGTACGGAGAATGGTTGCCTGAAGATACGCTGACAGCGCTTAGAGAATATTTAGTAAGTATCAAGGGGCCATTAACGACGCCGATTGGTGGTGGCTTTCGTTCTTTAAACGTAACCTTAAGACAGGAGTTAGATCTGTATGCTTGTGTTCGTCCTGTTCAATGGTATAAAGGAGTACCTTCGCCAGTTATAGCACCAGAAAATGTAGATATGGTCATTTTCCGAGAAAATACAGAAGATATTTATGCAGGGATAGAGTGGGAAGCGGGCTCTGAGGGTGCAACCAAAATCATCAAGTTTATGCAAGAGGAATTAGATGTTCATAATATTCGCTTTCCTGATACATCTTCGATTGGTATCAAACCAATCTCTAAAGAAGGAACGGAACGCTTAATTCGTGCAGCTATTGATTATGCGATTACAAACAAACGAGAATCTGTAACCCTTGTCCATAAAGGTAATATTATGAAATACACTGAGGGTGCCTTTAAACAATGGGGCTATGACTTATTGGAGTCAGAGTATGGAGATTATGTTTTTACATGGAATCAGCATGATCGAATTGCGGAGGAGCGAGGTTTAGAAGAAGCAAACAAAGTACAGGCAGAAGCTATAGCAGCAGGTAAAATCATTATTAAAGATGTGATTGCTGATGCTTTTTTACAACAAATTTTATTGCGTCCAAAAGCCTATGATGTTATTGCGACTACGAATTTAAATGGTGATTATATATCAGATGCACTGGCAGCACAGGTTGGTGGAATCGGTATCGCTCCAGGCGCTAACATAAATTATGATACGAATGTAGCGGTTTTTGAGGCGACACACGGAACTGCTCCTAAGTACGCAGGGCTGGATAAGGTTAATCCATCTTCGTTAATTTTATCGGGAGAAATGATGTTACGCTATATTGGCTGGGATGAAGCGGCAGCTTTAATAATTTCAGCAATGGAAAAAACAATTTCTAGCAAAAAAGTTACCTACGATTTTG
>CAYZPB010000061.1:0-5457 GCA_964480445.1 uncultured Caryophanales bacterium | reverse complement strand
TCTTTTTTGCATTCCAGAAAAATTTAGAATCACGTACAACACCTGCGGGTGAACATAGAAGTTGATCTCGGTCATCAAAGAATCCTCCCACGTAATAGGGGTAGCCGCATGAAGCCATCGAAAGATCTGAAGCTTTCTGATAGATGGTAATTTCGGCATTTTCGTCCATTCTCCGTGCTTTAGAAGCTGCTTTAGGTCCAGCAGCGGAGCCACCAATAACGATAATTCTTTTTGTTTCCATAGAGATCATTTAATTATTATAATGTTAATGATTGCACTGATGGTCGGCATTTTGCGCATGCAATTCGTGCGATCGGCAATTTAACCCCCCATCCTTAAGCACCCCCTTAAGATAATCATTCACAAGACCATCCACATCCCCTTTACAGTTTCTTATGACCTGAATATTGCAGGATGCCAGTTTATTGATTGCCCTCTCTCCAATACCTCCTGCAAGCATTATTTGCACTCCCATTTCTGAAAGTTCATTTGCAATATTGGATTTACACCCACATCCTGCAGGTGATTGAAGAGTCTGTTTATCATTAACTTCCTTGTTCTCGGCAACCGTGTAAATAGTGTAAAACTCACAATGCCCGAAATGATCATCAATTTGATTGTTCTCTTTTGTTGGAACTGCTATTTTCATACAATTTTTTATTTTATTTTTTAAGTATATGTATTACGATGTGTCGACATTATAATCTTTTAAATAATGAATACGTCGTTTACTTCGTGTTTAATTTTATTTATTGTAATTAATTAATTTCTGCTGTGTATCCGGCATAGAACTGTTCTAACTGGTTTCTTAAATCCTTTTTCAACTTTTCAAATACCTTTTCTCCAGTACAATGACCTGTTATAAAATGTGTCAGATGATAGTCTTTCTTAAGTATAGAAGAAACTGCAGCCAGTTCTGATGATGTTTCAAATTGCCATACTTCATTGCTGTCCAGTAGATGAAATCCTCCCATAACAACTCCAATACTTTTGCCTATTTTCATTGAAACGGAATCCAGGATATTCAATAGTCCCTTATGAGCGCAACCGCTATAAACAAACAAATTTTCTGTACCTATAGTAAAGATAAGCTCATGATTGAAGTCATCAGGAATAGCACCATTCCCTTTATCCTTATACAGTAAACTGTTTGCCTGAGGTTGCGGATACATATCGGAACAGGCACTAAAAACCCTGACTTCAGGATTAATCTGTAAATCAGAATCTACATATACAAATCGCTCACTATATGAGCTAAAATTCATGTCAATACCAATGGAGTGAAAGCCGTTTCTATTAGAGAAGAATTTCTGATCAACAACATTTTTTGACAGGATAACAGTCGCTTTATCGTTCAATTCCAGGAACGGGACTATGCCTCCCATATGATCTGCATGCCCGTGTGAAATAAATAAGATGTCTACGGATTTAATATCGATCCCTAAACTTTCGGCATTTCTAATAAATGTATCAGAGGCACCAACATCTAACAAGCATCTCTGTTTTTCAGTTTCCAGATAAACAGACAGCCCATGCTCCGATTTAAGCGACTCGCCTTTTTTTTTATTATCAGAGAGTACAACAATTCTCATTCCTCTTCTGTGTTTATAGGTATTAACTCATCGTTCCCATATGTATTACAATCCTTGCAACGAATATGATTTTCAATTCCTCCTATTAGCTTATAGCATCGCCTGCAACGATACCACTCTCTGTCGAACTCTACATTACCGCCCTCAATATTGATCATTTTCCCTTCCACCAAAGCTAACGCAATAGTTTTACGGGCTTGATCATATATCCTGGTCAGTGTAGGTCTGGATACATTCATCTGTTTCGCAGCCTTTTCATGATGTAAACCTTCGTAGTCAACTAATCGAATTGCCTCATACTCATCAAACAACAATGTAACTTCATTCAGCATCTTTCTAGGTATGCCAAACGGTTTAAATCCCTTCATGATAGGAGGATTTGCAATTTTTCTATTTTGTTTGGGACGAGACATAATTCTTAAATTCAAAGATAAAGATCAGACTGAACATGTATAAAATCCAAAAATACAAAAAATAATTACAAACCTATGTTCATTACTTCTAATTTTACACCATAATAGATTTAACAATTGATTGGTAAGCTACACACCTCCTTTACCTGATGCAACCATAAAAGTATGTTTAACATTGGGTAAAGTATGCTTCTTGATAATCTTTTCCTTCACTTTAGACTTACAGTTTTTTTGTTTTTGTTCCATTTTTGTGTAGTTTTATTTATCATTTTTGAAATATTCATCCCGATACTGCCTGATATAGAACAGTTCCGATTTATACGTAACCTTTTTTATTTTATGATCTGTTATTAAAGATTCCAACACAGAAATTTCTGTCTTATTTTTATTCAACAGCTCCAGCATTGTATCTTCGCGAATTGGATGAACAGTACAAATGTTGAGAATATCATCAATTGCATTTCCTGTAAAACCGGTATTTGTACCCTCAAAACCGAGAATCAGTTTACTATTAATCCCTTTTTCTGAAAATATTTGATACGCTTCGTTAATAACCATTTCGTTTGGTGGTTCAACAGAACTTAATGCCGGAGGTCGGGTAGGGATGGAAATATAAGCAGTAGAAGGTGCAACTGACCGGATCAGTTCAGCTGATTGGTTTAAATTTTCAAAGCTGTCGTTGAATCCCCTAACCAACATTGTCTCACTAGCTAAAAAACCTTTAAAGTCTTTCGAAAATAGTGCTAAACCATTCACGTATGTCTCAAAACTCATTTCCCCTAAAGGTCTGTTTAACTTTTTCCAGATAGACTCACTACCTGTATCAATTTTTACAGAAACCCAGTCGGCCTGCAACAGGTCAGTCCTAACCTACGAGAAGGAACAGGTCCAAAACTTATCATATCTGAGATGTTTTATTGTTCGATTTACTCAACTCAAGTACTATTTTCGTAATTAATCTTCTGCAGCCTAACTGCTGATTTTCTGAAAACACTCTTTAATAATATGCGACAAATCGGCATCCGGTGCCCACTCAATTACTGTTTTACAATTTACCATTGCATTTACAATCAACCTGTTGAAAGGAATTTTCCCGACAATGGGTATATCTCGAGTTCGGCAAAAATCTTCAATTTCAGTTGATAAGCATTCATTTATATCATACTTATTAATGATGACAGAGGTATCTAACCCGAAATGATCTGTAATTTCCAAGGCTCTTTTCATATCATGTAATCCCGAAATGGATGGTTCAGATACAATGATCACCTTATCCACCCCTGTAATTGAAGAAATGGTGGCACAACTTATCCCCGGAGGACCATCAATTAGAATATCAAGCTGATAATCACTAGCTATTTTCTTTGCTTTGGCTCTTACCAAATTAACCAACTTACCCGAATTCTCCTCACCGGGAGCCAATCGTCCATACACCATCTCCCCATGTCGAAATGAACCGGAATACATTTTACTTTTATCCTCATCTACCATTTTAATGGCTTCTGATGGACAAACCCTATTGCATAATCCACATCCATCACACGCCGTTTCAAAGATCATTACACGACCATCCTTTTCACAAATTGCATCAAAGCGACAATAATCAATACACAAACCGCAAGAGGTACACACATCTTCATCTATTACCGCCTTTTGTCCCGTCACAAAAACCTCTTCCTCTTCAAGAGAAGGATTAAAAAGGATATATAGGTTAGCAGCATCCACATCGCAGTCAGCTAAAACCACCTTTTCCGACAACGAAGCAAAAGCAGCAGTCAAACTGCTTTTCCCTGTTCCACCTTTACCACTAATGACAGCTATCTCCATAAATACCTTTAATTTGATTGAATAAACGACTAAAAGACGGCTGCCAGGAAGGCTGCTTTTCACAGAGTAATTCTCCTTTTGAATAGACTGCAGCAATTTCCCTCTCGAAGGGGATACTCATTAAATGAGTAATATTCTCTGCCTGCAGATAATGACACACCCCATCATCACCCATATCAGCACGGTTTATTATTACCCCATATGGTTTATTCATTGTTTTCAACACCTCTACTGATTGTCTAAGATCACTGAGCCCAAATGGAGTGGGCTCAGTCACCAATACCACAAAGTCGGCTTTATCAACGGTTTGTATAAAAGGGCATGAGGTTCCCGGGGGAGCATCCATTAAGATAGTTGCATCATCTCCCGCTGCTTTTATAGCTTCTTTTATCACAGACACAGGTGTATATACACCTACCTTCATTCGAGCTTCCACCAACTCACTGTTTGATGATACTTCATATCTGTTAATTTCTCCCAGACTGTCCTCTTTTTCACTAATTGCACCAAAATTACATGCAAAGGAGCATGCTCCACAACCATGGCAGAGGCTTTCTGCAACTTTTATAAGTTCTGGTTCCCTCAAATAAAATATCGCATTGTAATTGCAATACTCGTAACATTTACCACAGTAGGTACATTTAGTCTCATCAATCACAGGAACAAGCTGTGTTACCGGAATAGATTCCAGTAATTTTCCTTTAATAAAAGCAGTAGCATTGGGCTCTTCGGCATCGCAATCTACCAAAACAACATTCTCTCCCTGCAACTGCAGGGTATGAAAAAGATTAGTAGAGATAAATGTTTTTCCTGTACCCCCTTTGCCACTGGCAACTGCAATTTTCATCTTTGTCTACCTCGTCCCATGCCACTACATCCGCCTCTGCCTCTTACTTTACCCCGACCACGCCCCACACCTCGTCCATTTGCGTTCCCGAGATCGTCATAAGGTAAATTTTCAACGTTGTTTACATCTCTTTTTACACTTCTTGCACCAAATTCAGTGCATCGTCCCATACGGCGTCCTGTCATCGGACCTTCATCTTTTGGACCTTTTTGATTGAATCTAGACATTTTTTTAATCTCCATTTTTTAATTTATAATATCTGATAATATCAGCAACTGTATTATCAGTTTTTTTGTGTGTAATTGCTTTAATGCTTAACTCCTCCAATAACGGCTTCACTTTTAATCCAAATTCACCTGAAACAATTACGGAGACGTTATACCCTGCTACAAACCTGACTGCAGACGGTCCGGCACCTTCCAATAATTCTTTATTTGTATTTACAACAAATTCTGTTGACTCAGAATCCGTATCATGGATGGCAAAGAAAGCACAACGACCAAAACGCGGATCTATTGTGGAGTCCAAACTATCCCCAGTTGAAGTAATAGCTATTTTCATTTTCTCTTGTTTAACTTGTTAATATTCATATTGTGTTTAACCATTATATCAGAAATTTGAATAACAAAGGTAACAATAGTTTTGAACTTATGCTCATAACCATCTATTTTTTTTAAGATTTTGTCAATTTACATATCATCTTAGAATAACACATACTGTTATGGGATTCTTTGGAGTTTTGAAGAAACGTATTGGATTTTTTTGTAATTTTGAAACC
>CAYZPB010000060.1:0-5524 GCA_964480445.1 uncultured Caryophanales bacterium | reverse complement strand
AATTTAAACAAATTATTAATCAGAATTCTGTTGCATTTGCAAGTTGAATTCAGCTCTTATAAACAAAGAATATGAAAATACATGTTTGCAGAACGATGAACGAATGGATGACAGGTAATTCAAGACGAACATTTGATGGTACATGCCGAATAAGTAATTATATTTCTGGAATAAATGTATATTCCAATGTGGGGGGAGATGACCTTGAAATTTGGTATTTTTTTGACTATGAAATTGCACGTATAATATTGGAGTTTATTCTTAAATTTTACAAACAAGATTCAAATGAAGTTTTTGATTGGTCTTTTCAAGGGCATAAAGGTGAATCTTTTGACCTTTCATTATCTCAGGAAATAGCCGAAAAAATAAAGTATAAGCATAATTTAAGGGGGGTTTGTGAACCAACAGAGAATAAAGAAACATGTCCGATACATTTAAATCCTATCGTTTTAAAAATAGTATCTGAGAAAATATCGAATCCGTTAGAAAGTAAATTTTAAACACAATTATGATAAAAATTCTAAACAATCATACTATCAAAATAAAATACGTTTGCTAACAGCAAAATATAATTAATTGCGGTTTCGGGCGGATAATCAGCATTATCACCCGCTCCGGCCCCGTTGCTTTTCGACAGGAAAACACCACTCACTCCGCAACTAATCATATTTGCGAACCGTTATATGCCATTTTAGGGCGACGGTGCAATTATCAAACCAACGAGCAGACATAGACGACAAAATGAAAGTAAAAATTTATCGGGGGACAAAAGAAATTGGCGGGACTTGCGTAGAGTTGACAGCAGACAATGGAAAAGTTCTTTGGGTTGACCTTGGTGCTCCACTTGACGACAAAAACCCAAATATTGATTATACAAACAATAAGTTAGACGCACTTTTAATTTCTCATCCACATCAAGACCACTTCGGACTAATGGAAAAAGTGGGGACTACCGTCCCCATTTTCATTGGCGAATTGTCTTTGGACTTGATAAACGCAACAAAAATTTTCCGAGACATTCCACAACTACAAGGAAATTTCAAAACAATAAGACCTTGGAAAAAATTTATTGCCGCTGACACTTTTCAGATAACACCTTTTCTTACCGACCATTCAACTCCTGAAGCGTTTGCATTTTTAATTGAGGCTGACAACAAACGAATTTTTTACAGCGGAGATTTCAGAGCGACAGGACGAAAGAAAATCGTTTATGAAAAACAAATTGAAAGCCCTCCTGAAAACATTGATATACTCCTAATTGAGGGAACAATGGTTGAACGAACAAATCACCTTTACTTGACAGAGGATAGCGTTGAAGAAGCAATTTGCAAAACAATCAAAGACCAAACTAATTTATCTTTCGTAATCAGTTCCGCACAAAACATTGACAGGTTAATTTCAGTTTTCAGAGCGTGCAAGCGAACACAAAAAACTCTTGTCATTGATGTTTATACAGCTTGGATTTTAGAAATGGCAAGAAAGCAATCCAAAAACATTCCGACAATGGAATGGCAAGAGATAAAAGTATTTGACCACCCCGGACAATTAGAGAAAGTAAAAGATAAATCATTTGATGAGTTCCGCAACAGAGTAAAAGGCCAAAGAACAGGGAGTGAAGTTTTTCAAAACCCTTCTGACTTCGTTTACTTCGTCCGTTGTCCGAATGAAAAATTAGTAAATAAATTGCGAACGAAAGGAACGATAAATATTATCTATTCGCAGTGGGAAGGTTACTTGAAAGAAGAACACAAAACTTTTTGCACAGACAACATTAACACACTAAAGAGCGATAACGATATTTTTTTTCAAGTAATTCACACAAGCGGACACGCCACAGTTCCTGACTTAATGAAATTTGCAAAAGCGATTAATTCAAATAAAATAGTTCCCATTCATACGGCTTTTCCAGAGAAGTTTAAAACTGAATTTGAAAAAGAAGGCTTCAATAATATTACTCTTTGGGACGATGGAAAAGAATATTCAATTTAAGCCAATAAAATTATGGGGGTATTTAAAAGAGGAATTGACAACAAGAAATTCATTGCAGAATTAAACGGCAATTCGCATTTTCAAAAAATGATTGCAGACGAAGATTTATTTATTGCCATTCGCAATGAATATCTGAATGTATACTACTATGGACAAAGCATTTGCAAAATCGAATTTTCAAATAATAAAATCAAATGGACAACGCACAAAAAATATCTTGGCATAAATGAAAGTGGTTATGCTGAAACAGCAAATCATTTAGACGACTTAGAAAAACTTAAAAAGAAAGCAAGGGAATATGGAGGCAGGGAAAAAGAACAAGTGAAAGAACAGATTTTGAAAGATAAATCCTTGTGTATTTTAGATTTGGAGGTAACTTTCGGCAGAGAGGAAAAATTCGGAAAGCGAAGTATTGACTATCTCGCAGTAGAGAAAAACGCAAACAACAAAATCAGTTTGGTGTTTTACGAAGCGAAACATTTTGACAACTCTGAAATAAGAGCAAGAGATGTCCCGAAAGTATTTGAGCAGATTGAAAAATAAGAAATGGCTTTGACAGACCCTTTGCACAAAATTGAAATTCTCAATTCGTATAAAACTATTTACAAAAATGCTCTTGACTTAAATTTGAACAATAAAAGTAAACTCACAGAATTAATTGGAGCAAATATTGACAGCATAGAAATTGATTTTGAACCACGGCTTATAATCTTTGAAATTGAGCCGAGTAAAATGAATGACACTCATATTCAAAAACTAAAAGAAAAGTTCGGACAAAAGAGATTGATACTAAAAGAAAGAAAGTGAAAAGAAAAACGGCATATAAAATAACTAAGGTTTCGTTGTGCCCGCAGGGCAAGCAATGAAACCGATGTTGAACGAAACCGGAACATTATGGGGATATCGTAATGAAGCGACAGAGGATTAGGAGCAGTTTTCGGACTGCTTTTTGTTTTTTGAGGGGGACAGCGGATAAAAATGAACTTTTTCGGTCAATATCGGGCGTTTTTCTTCACGTACGGGCACAACTTCCCCCACCCACTTTTCAGCAGGAAGCGGAAAGAAACCCGCGAAGTAAATCTTCCGTCGGGTCTCTACCCGAAAAAGTCATGATCGTCACCAACGTCCCCGTTTTGCAGTGCGGACAGCGACGCAGAAGCGTTCTTTTCTCGGGATTGGGCGATTGAAGTTTTACACCCAACTGCCGTTGCAAACGGGGCAACCGCTCCCGTTTCCACGTGCCGCTCAATAGACCATAATGCCGTATGCTTACAAAGCTCTGCGGCAATATATGCAAAGTAAAACGGCGGACAAACTCCTCATTCGACAGTGTCATTATGCCTTTGCGTCCATTCTTGCGGTAATCCTTGTATGTAAAACTTACCGCACCATTTTCAATTGATTGGATGCGGTGGTTGCTAATAGCCACTTTGTGCGTATATCGGCCCAAATACTCAATTACGCTGTGCGTATTGCCGAACGGACGTTTGGCATACACCACCCAATCTTTGTCGAAGAGGGTTCGGGTGAAAGCATGAGTCGTGATTTGTTCCTTGCGTAATTTCGATAGATATTTTGCCCTGAACATCTTACTCAACCCTTTTACCGGGAAAAGAAATTCGCCGTCGGAGCGAATGCTCTTCCATCGACCGTTTTTATCCACGCCACCTCCCGGAACGATGCAGTGCAAGTGCGGGTGAAGCGAGAGGTTCTGTCCCCAAGTGTGGAGAATGGAAATCATGCCACCTTTCACACCCTGTTTGGCGAAAAACGTTTGGAGCGTTTCCCATGCCGAGGCGAAAAGCAGTCCATATACCGTTTTGGGGTGCTGCATCGCCAAGGCATTGAGTTTATCGGGAAGTGTGAACACCACGTGGAAGTACGGAACGGGAAGCAGTTCGCCAATCCGCACCTGCATCCACTCCTCGCGTTTGTGTCCCTGACACTTGGGGCAATGGCGATTTCGGCACGAATTGTAACTGATGTGAATGCTTCCGCAATCACCACATTTATCCACATGTCCGCCCAGTTCGGCAGTTCGGCATTTTCGGATTGCCGATAAATGGCGCAGTTGATGCGTGTTCAGCCCTATCTGTTCAACCTTATCGCCCAATGCTCTGAGTACATCGGCTACTTCACTGCGACTACGCTCAGTGCAAGCTACCTGGCGCACTGTTCAAACAGCGTATCCAGTGGGCTGAACGGTTTCAGGTTGGTGCATTGGGCAATATGCAGGTATTCCATCGTGGTTTCGATGGCGGCATGTCCAAGTAACTTTTGAAGTGTGAGAATGTCCACACCATCCTCCAGTAAATGCGTGGCAAAGGTGTGGCGAAGTGTGTGCACGCTGACGGCTTTACGAATACCGGCACGCCTGGCGGTCTCTTTTACAGCCCATTGAACTCCTTTCTGACTGTAACGGCTGTCAAAACTGCCGCCGCCACGACCGTCGGGTTGTCCGCCGAAAAGATAGTCCGTCGGCTTTTCAGCCCCGATATACTTTTTCAATCCCCGTATCAGATGCTCCGAAAGTGGAACAAGACGGTCTTTGCCGCCTTTGCCCCGGACAACATGGAGGACTTGGCGGTCAAAATCCAAATCACATAAACGTACGCTCCTTACTTCCATACAGCGCAGCCCGCAGCCGTAAAGCAGCCCGATAAGGATACGGTGTTTGAGCAGCGGAGCGTGGCTAAGCATAGCCCAGACTTCTTGCTTGCTCAACACAACGGGGATTTTCTTTTCGTGAGAAATGGACGGAAGGCGCAGGTAACCGTACGGCAGCCCCTCTGCTTTCAGCAGGAAGCGAAGGCCGTAAACGGTGTGTTTGAAGTAACTTTGCGACGGGGTTTGCGAGCGACGTTGAAGCAGATAAAGGTAATCCTGCACCTGATCGGCATCTAATTCGGTGGGCAGGCATCCAAAATGCAGTGCCATAGCTGCCACGTGCCGAGAATAGTTCTCGTAGGTTTTGCGGCTACGACCCAGCACTGAAATGTTGCGCTCGAAGCGTGCCAGCAGCTCGCTAAAACCGGGCACTTCACGGCATGCACGGTTAAGCAGCTTGTTTTCCCTTAATTCATCGGGAGTCTTTTTTTTGTTGTCATAATGCTTTCTATTAAAAGGTTTTATTACCTTTGCAAAGGTAATGAAAATGAACTAAGGCAAGAGCTACCGGAGGTTTAGTTCAACATTGCGTTTGCCAAAATGGCGGGGTAAAACTAATTGTGCAAGTTTTGCGGTTTCTATTCCGCCACTTCGGCAAGCGCCCACCCGATGTGCAAAAAAAAACAACAAAAATAGTATGACAAACAAAACCAACTTTAAATACAGTTTTCATCATTTAGGCATTCCGATACAAAAGGTGAAACCAAATGAACATTACAGTGAAAAATTTAAAATGTATACTTCTGACAATCCGGGAAAGTTCAGAATTCAGTTTCACAGATTTGAGGAAGACAGTCCTTTACATCCATTAATCAAAAATAATCCGCACATTGCTTTCAAGGTCGAAAATCTAATGACAGCAATTCAA
>CAYZPB010000059.1:0-5742 GCA_964480445.1 uncultured Caryophanales bacterium | reverse complement strand
GCTCCTGTGGAAAGACCATTAGCAGATTACAGCAAAATGGAAAACGGCGCTATTTTTAAAACAATGCTGGTTCCAAAGGCAAACGAAAGAATTGCTGCTGGAACTCTGACTGAATTACAAGCAGATTATATCCTACATCTTTCAATAGTAGAGAATAAATTCCCTAGAGGTTCAGAACCAGGTTTTGAGGGTGCGTTAGATAATCCTAGTAAATATCCAGTCCCTCCAAATTGGGCTGGCCCAAGATACATTGCAGGAGCAAAATAATCTAATTTAACACAATAACATTAAAAAGCCTTATCATAATTGATAAGGCTTTTTGTTTGCAAGTTTATCTATTTGCTTAGATTTGAGCGCTTACTCACCCTTTATTTTCTTCTTATCCGCCTCATCGCATATGCACCTATTCCGACAATCGCCAAAAGAGCTGCAAGCACGATAGCTATTATGGCTCCAGAAGATAAAGTACTTCCATCTTCTCCTACCGCTTCCTTCGTTATTTTTTGTACATCCTCATTCCATGTAGCAAGCTCTTTATCCATATCAAAGGATTGAACATTGCCGAACTGAGCTTGGGTTACACTAACCATATTGCCTCCCTCTACCAGTACAGGATTGCCACCATTAAGGGGTGTAACTTCCACCACACCTTCAAAGACTTTCACAGTAGATGTTTTGCCATCATCTTCAAGGATAAATGTAGTTCCTTTAATTCCAGCAACTGCTTGAGACATTTCCATGTCCATACTGCCGTCTTTTATCACTTGTTTCACATTTCCCCAGACATGTCCTGCTAAAATTGATAACTTGTTCTTGTCTTCTGTTTGGTCGCCGACCCTTACTTTTGAATTAGATTTAATTACAAAAGTTGTCATATCGCGCAATGACAGTTGAACACCACTATCTCCCTTTGTGATGATAACTGCATTGACGGCTAGTTCCTCCCCTAACTCAGGGCTATAAGCATCGACAAAGTTTCCATTATCATCATATAGTTCTATTAAAACCTCTCCATATAAATCAGAAATTTCAACACCAGATTTTTTCATATCCGGGTCACCTTGAAATGGAACAGTATTATCATTAGTTGAATTTTCCTCAGTAGGCGGGGTGCTCTGCTCTGGTTCTTCCTCTTTAGTTATCTCGGAATCAGCGCTCCTCCACTCATATATATAATACGTGCTCATACTATTACCCATATAAAAGTTTTGTCGCAAAGCAAGCTGTTCACCATCTGCTTTGCCGGCTGGTGCTATAGCAGTTAATGTTTCGTTGATTGTGCTGTAATTATTTTTTGCGTCAACAGCAAAACTACTTTTAGAGTCAGCGTTAGTAAACTGAATGTTGCTAGGTCCTCTAAAACCAGTCATAGTTTCTGGGTTATCAAAATCCGCATTAGCAGATCCGCCGAATGCAAAATACGAAAGTGTATTATCTGAAGCTGACATGGAGAGGGTTATTTTTACCTCTTCGCCAGGATATAACTTTTGGGCAGGGGAACTAAAAGATGCCGTTACCCTTACACCTTCACCTTGTTTTCTGGGCGGTACTTTCCAATCTTCAGTCTCGCCAATATAGTTAGTCTTGACTGACATAGTTCCCTGAGAACAAGAATAATCACTTTGGTAATAAGGGCTTTCATTTGAAACTCTCCATTTTTCAGCATTATCATAATCGACCACATCAACCAATATCCATGCATGATCTGATTGTTGTGCCGAAACTGGAAAAGCGAATAAAGCGAGCATTACTGCAATTATAATTGTGAAGGTCTTCGAAATATGTTTTTTCATTGATATTCCTCCCTATACCTTAAAATTTTTACACCCTTAATCCTAAATTTTGGATGGGTTCCAGTTTGCGTGGCAAAGTCATATTTCACATACTATTATATATTCTTTTTAATTTGGATACTATAAAAATTTTTAGCATTTTTTGTTATTGGCACAATAGAAAACGCCTGTTAATTTAAATATTAACAGGCGTTTAAAATATGTTTTATTTTATCAATTTTTATTAGCTCAGATCTGAAAGTTTACTCGCTCCTTAATGCTATAACTGGATCCCTATTAGCAGCACTTGATGAAGGAATCAAGCCTGATACAAAAGCTAAAAACATACTAATTAATATCAGAGCAACTACTGCTTTAATTTCTAAATGGGCAATATTTGGAATACCGAATCGATCATAGATAAGGGCATTGGCAATCTTGCTAATTCCAAAAGTTACTAAGACACCAAAGGTCCCGGCAACAAAACCAATGATTAAAGTCTCAGCATTAAAGATTCTGCGAATATCTCTCTTACTCGCGCCAATAGCTCTTAAAATACCTATTTCCTTGATTCTCTCAAGAACTGATACATAGGTAATAACACCAATCATGATTGATGAAACGATAAGGGATACGCCCACAAAGGCAATCAAAGCATAAGATATCACATTAATGATTGTGGTAACTGATGATAAAACAGCAGCCATGATGTCTGTGTAAGTTACAACCTTTTCTTCTTGCCCACTATTTTTCATTTCAAGATTATAATTCTCAATAAATTCAACAATACTATCTTTTGTTTTGAAATCTTTTGGATACATATTTATTGAGATTGGATCAGCTAAATCTCTATAGCCCAAGCTATTCAAGTTTGAACTCTGGTTTATTTGCTCACGTGATCCAAGACCAGCAATAAGATTGAATAGCTCGTCTTCATCGATATTTAATTTAAAGGCTTGCGTCAAAGTTTTGGTGTCAATATCCAGACCTTGTAACACACTGGGTACTAAGGCATCAATTTGTTTTGTCAATTCGTCTTGTAAACTTGTCATCAATTGTTCTGATGCTAATTCGATATATTCACTAAAATAGTTCTGGACAATCTCAGTCAGGGTTTCCGTTATCACCCCTGCCTCCGCTATTTTTTCAAAGTCGGAAATCAATCTCTTTTGCACTTCTTCACTTGCGATATATTCCTCAAAGTTAGCAATCCATTCTTCTAGGGAAGTAACTCCTTGAGCATTCTGAAAGGTTACAAAATCCTCCAGCACCGAGGTCAAAATGTTTTGAATCTCTCCAGTTGATACGTTAACCTGCGTTGCAATTATATCAGCCAGACCAGCTAAATCCAGCTCTGGAAAATCTGTTGGGTCAATGCTAAGTTCCAAGTCAGAGAAATTAAAATCGATTGCAGAGATATCAAATTTAAAGGCATTTTGAATCGCACCTTGATCGATGCTTATAAAATCTTCAAAATTAAAGAGGTCAAATGAAGACATCTCTGATGCTTCGTCAAACCTTTTACCTGTAAAAACATTAACATCTTTGTTTTCAATTTGCTGCTGGACTACTTCATAAGTGGAAGCTTCAGCGATTAAATGATCTATAAGTTCATTTGAATAATAGATTCCATTTTGTAAGGCTGGATTAGTATTCTCTTCGTTGGCTTGTACAATCCCGACAACATTTAAGTCCAGGGCAGCTTCAATAACCTTATCCATATGTTTGGTATCATCTGATTTATCTACCCAGAGGCCGTAAAGCTCATTATAGGTGTATTTTTCAGCAGCATTAATAAGTTTAAAGCTAACTCCTAATATTTCATCATGAGTAACTGTAGCCTTCAAACTCTGGTCAACTTCTATATTTCCTTCGCCTGTAAGATTTTTAATCATATTTTGTAGACCTTCACGATCTAGAAGACCCAAAGTGTACAAGGTAGTTTCTGTTATCGCTCCATTAGCTCTTAGAACAACGACCAATTCATTTTTTTCTGTTGGCCATTTCCCTGCCACAACATCGTATTGTTCCTCTAATAGCGAATCATCACCAGGTAAGACCTTGAAGGTTTCCATACCAAAATCACCAATTCCCGATAACATATCTAGTAAACCCATATTGTCAAGACCAAAATCAGTAAGTATGGTGTCGGGATTAACTTGCCTAACACCTACTACCTCATCTTTCAAATATATTTGTGGAGTAATACCATACTTATATTCAATGCTACTTAGATGGGGTTCAATTTCTTCCATATTATTATCTAGATAACTTTTAAAGCTTTTTAAATCATTTTTGTTTTGAAAAGAAAAGAACTGGTTAACGGTAGCAATTATAGGTATTTCACCTTCTTTAGTATCTTCTCTTTTAAGCGAAGTTTGATTGTGCTCTGCTCCCCCCATGAAACTCATGATATCAATTCCTGAAGAATCGATGGTCAAAGGATAGGCGCTCATTGTCTCTTGCTCTGTGTTCTCAATGTAAAGATTGATGCCGCTTGCTAAAGCAAGTATTAGGGCAATACCAATAATTCCAATCGACCCCGCCAGAGCGGTAATAAAAGTTCTTGTTTTTTTCGTCAGTAGATTGCTAATAGAAAGAGAAATCGCAGTTAGGAATGACATTCCAGTCTTTTTCGCAGGTTTTGGAACTGCTAGTTCTTCTTTAGCCTCAGTTTTGTAAGGATTAGTATCGCTGATAACCATGCCATCCTTAAGTTCAATAATTCGATTTGTATACCTGTTAGCGAGATCAGCATTATGCGTAACCATAATAACCAGACGGTCCTTGGCAATCTCCGCTAGTAATCCCATAACCTGTTCTGAAGTTTCACTATCAAGTGCTCCAGTTGGTTCATCAGCCAAAACAATCTCAGGGTCATTGATCAGTGCGCGGGCAATAGCTACCCTTTGCATTTGACCACTAGATAATTGGTTGGGCAACTTGTAGATATGATCAACCAGACCTACTGAATCCAGGGCTTCAATTGCACGTTCTTTGCGTTCTTTTGCCGATACTCCACCTAGTGTCAGTGCTAACTCCACATTTGCTAAAATAGTCTGGTGGGGAATTAGATTGTAGGTCTGAAAGATAAAGCCGACACGGGTGTTTCTATATGTGTCCCAGTCCGTAGATTTATATCCCTTAGTAGACGCACCATCGATGAGTACATCTCCATCATCATATTGGTCAAGTCCACCAATAATATTCAACATTGTTGTCTTGCCTGAACCAGACGCACCTAAAATAGAGGCGAACTCATTCGCCCTAAAGGAAATCGAAACATTGTTTAATGCATTTTGAACAAAATCTCTTGTTTGATAGGATTTTGTTATATTTTTTAGTTGTAACATTTTCATCACCTATTTTATATCTTATACCTTTATTGTAACACTTACGATAGTTTTTTATCCAGTAAGTGTAATAAAGCGAGTTGTGATAAAAATATTGGCTGTTTCTGTTAAATTGTTGGTGGTTAAGATATAATTGATGTAAGACTCAGATAATATGGGTTGGTGGAAGGGGGAGTTTTAGTATGAAAAGGCAAGTTTTAGTCTTGTTTCTTGTAATGATTTTATTAGTCGGTTGTTCACCAGACACAAACGGTGTCGATCAGGAATTTAGCTTTGCTGCAATTGTAGAGGAAGTAAATGTAGATTCGATACTAGTTAGAGTTAATGAGGATGAAGATGAATTTAAAAGTAGCGATTTAATTAGCCTTGCTTTAGATGCTGAACTTAAAGCTAGTATTGCTAATCTTAGTGTTGGGGATGAAGTTGAAATCTCCTATGATGGAATTATTGCTGAGAGTTATCCTGCCCAGATTCATAATGTGTATGCTATTAGTTTGATGGAGCAATGATGTTTGTTTGGGGGTAAGAGGTAGCGATTTAATACCTATTGTTATAATAGATGATAAAATCTAAATAAAATTAATTTATCACTTATATTTTTATTGTCGGGTAGTCTG
>CAYZPB010000058.1:0-5923 GCA_964480445.1 uncultured Caryophanales bacterium | reverse complement strand
TGACTCGTTAGCAAAAAGCATGATCCATCCAAGTCGACCAGCGAATAGCCTAACTAACCAAGAGATAGAACTACTAGCTAAGGCAATGCGTACGGTTTTAGACAAAGCAATTACATATGGTGGCTCAAGCATTAAATCTTTTGAAACAATATACGGCAAAGGGTCAATGCAAGATCATTTACTAGTTTATGGACAGACGGGCCAACCCTGTTTTCAGTGCAGTACAACTATTGAAAAGATTAGAGTAGCGGGCAGGGGAACGCACTTTTGTCCAAACTGTCAGAAATTGTAAGTGTTGGAGGTTGAAGACAATGCTGATTGGTTTAACTGGTGGGATTGCAAGTGGTAAAACTACAGTTGCGGAGGTTTTTAAGAGTAGGGGGATACCGGTTGTTTACTCGGATCAAGTCTACCATGAAGAGATAATTAAACCTGGGACCGTAGTCTGGAAAGAGATTGTGGATTACTTTGGCGAGGAAATATTACTAGATAATAAGGAAATTGATCGTAAAAAATTAGGTAATATCATCTTTCATAGTTGGTGGAAAAGGAGAAAACTTAATAAAATTACGCATGGGCCAATCATTAGACAGACCATGAAACGTGCAAGAGAGCTGGAACTTGAAAATCAAATAGTCTTGGTTGAGTTTCCCTTACTTTTTGAGACGAAATCAGAAATGCTATTTGACTTAATAGTTGTAGTGTTTACTGATCGGAAAAAACAGGTTGAGCGCTTAATGAAAAGAGACCAATTATCTGAACAGGAGGCATGTTATCGGGTTCATACGATGGGTTCAATCCGTAAGTACATCCGTAAAGGAGATATTGTTATTTATAATAATAATGATTTACCAACCTTAGAAGCGGAAGTTGATCGTGTTGTTACAAGTTTGATCAATGATTATGGAAGCTAAGCGCTTTATAATATTTAGTCTAAATTAGTCAGTAATTAAATTTAAATATAAGGGGGAATAAATCGATGTCAATAAGGGTTGCAATTAATGGTTTTGGGAGAATAGGACGGATGGTATTTCGTCGGATGGTTGCTGAGGAAGAGATTAATATTGTTGCCGTTAATGCAAGCTATACGCCTGAACAGCTTGCACATCTGCTAAAATATGATTCAGTTCATGGGAAGTTTGAATTTCCAGTTGATTACACGGATAATAGTCTAATTGTAAATGGTAAGGAGACACTGTTAATATCTGAACGTGATGCCTCCAAGTTACCATGGTCTGATTTAAATGTTGAAGTAGTAATCGAAGCTACCGGTAAGTTTAGAAGCAAAGAATCAGCCTCTGCACATCTTACCTCAGGTGCGCAGAAAGTATTAATTACTGCGCCAGCTGTTGATGAAGATGTAACGATTGTTATAGGGGTTAACGAAGCTGAATATGATTATGACAAGCATCACATCATCTCTAATGCATCTTGTACTACTAACTGCCTGGCTCCATTTGTAAAGGTACTAAATGATAATTTCGGAATCGAGTATGGACTGATGACAACAATCCATTCCTATACTAGTGATCAAAAGCTGCTTGATAATATGCATAAGGACCCACGCCGTGCGCGCGCTGCTGCACTTTCAATGATTCCTACTTCAACGGGAGCTGCAAAAGCCTTATCTATTGTTATTCCTGAAATGGCGGGGAAATTAAATGGCTTAGCAATCCGCGTGCCAACTCCTGATGTGTCGCTCGTTGACTTAGTTGTTAATGTCAAAAAGAGTGTAACTGTTAAGGAAGTAAATTCTACACTTAAGTCAGCAAGTGAGGGTCATCTGAAAGGCGTTCTCGGATATACTGAGGAACCACTAGTATCAGTGGATTTTGTTGGTAATGAGAATTCTTCGATCATAGATGGATTATCAACAATGGTTATAGGAGAAAAGCAGATTAAGATACTTGCATGGTACGATAACGAGTGGGGCTATTCCTGCCGCATTGTTGATGTTGCAAAACACATATCTAAAGCTTACAGTAATAGAAACTAGTAGCTATAGAGTAGAGTGTATGTACTTACAAAACGAACGAGAGGAAGGATGAGAACATCCTTCCTCTCGTTTATGTATCAAGCTTTTACTTATGAATAAACATCTTCTTTAATGGCTTGTGCAATGTTAAAGCAATGGTCACTTATCCGTTCCAAGTTACCAATAATATCAAGAAAAACTACGCCTGCACTTCCACTACATTCTCCAGAAGTTAATCGTTTAAGGTGCGACTTACGATATTCAGCTTCCATATTATCTAGCACCTGTTCATTTGCAATGACCTGCCTTGCTAGATTAGCGTCGAGATCTTCTAATGCTTGAAAAGTTTGCTCGACACTTAAGAGAGTTAAATCGAACATCGTTCGTAATTCCTCGTTTGCGATGTCAGTAAATTCTAATTTATTATTATGAGCAAATTGCCCCAGTTCCATTATGTTATCAGCGTGATCCCCAATTCGCTCAATATCGTTTGTAATTTGTAGGTAAATTGATGCCTGATTAGATTGTTTCTTAGAAAGTGAGCGCAAACTGATTTTAACAATATAATCTGAAATGCTTTTATCTAGCTCATTTATAATCTCTTCTTCTGCTGCGGCGTGAATAATCTTCTCTTCATTGCCGGTATAGAAATAATCAATCGCATCTTCTAAAGCGTCTCTAGCAACTCCGCCCATTCTTGCCAATTCGTGCACTACCTGCCTTAGTGCAAGTGAAGGGTTATTTAAAAGACGTTTATCAATATATTTGACACCGTATTCGAACTCACGTATATCACCGGGAACAAGTTTAGTAATTACATAGGCAAGCAAACCAATAAAGGGTAACTGAATAAGTAAATTGGAAAAGTTGAAAATTCCGTGTGCTACCGCTATTTGCATTTTAATATTTAAATCGCTTGCGAAAAAGTCAATCACCGCAGGGTACACGCCAATTTGCAAGAGGAACATAAAGATAATTGTACCTGAGACGTTAAATAAAGTATGACTTAATGCGGCTCGTTTGGCTGCAACCCCAGCACCTGCGGCCGCTAATAAAGTGGTAATTGTTGTTCCGATGTTATCGCCGAACAAAATAGGTAGGGATTGTTGAAGAGTAATAATGCCTGAATCCGCAAGCATCTGCATGATACCGATAGTGGCCGAACTACTCTGAACAATCATTGTAAAGACTGTACCAATTAGTATTCCAACAAGCGGATTATCGGCAAAACTTTGCATTAAATCAATTATCGCTTCAGAGTCTCTAAATGGGTACATGCTTTCGCCCATTGTTTTTAAACCGAAGAAGACCATACCGAAGCCAAAAACTACCTGCCCGATATTATTAATTGCTTTTCTTTTCGAAAAGAAAAGCATAAACGCACCAATTGCAACAACTGGCAAAGAATATTGTGTGAGATTAAAACCAATTATAAAGCTTGTAATTGTGGTACCAACGTTAGCACCCATAATAATCCCGATTGCTTGCCGGAGATTTAAAAAGCCGGCATTAACTAAGCCGACTGTTATGACAGTTGTACCTGTACTTGATTGAATCATTGCCGTAACAATTATACCGGCAAGTGCACCTTTAATTGGGTTTGAAGTCATCTGCTCAAGAACCTTGCGGAGATTATCACCGGCTGCCTTTTGCAAACCCGCTGACATGTATTGAATTCCAAACAAGAACATGCCTAGCCCGCCGATAAATAAGAATACCATAGCTGTCGTATCCACGTATTTTCCTCCAGTACAAGCTGAGTCTTTAAAGCTACTATAAAATAATTTCAAGTACCCCTAAAAGCATATTTAATACTATTATAACAAACAACATTATTCAAGGTTAATATTTTTAAAGAAAACGCCGCTTTTAAGATTAAGATTTGCTTGACCTTTTGCATCTTCTAGGAGATTATAAATACTGATAGTTTATTTATTTATAAAGGATGCGTTCAAAAAAATGAGATGTCCATATTGTAATTTCATGGGAACTAGGGTGATCGATTCTCGTCCAGTTAAAGATGGAAAATCAATCAGGCGAAGAAGAGAATGTGAGGCCTGTGCTAAGCGCTTTAATACCTATGAAGAGGTAGAAAAGACACCTATTCTCGTAATTAAAAAAGATGGTACACGCGAGGAGTTTTCTGGCGACAAAATTCTACGTGGTTTAATTCGCGCCTGCGAAAAAAGACCTGTTTCGATGGAAACGCTAGAAAATATCGTTGAAGAGATTGAGCGCGAGTTACGAAATGACTTAGTTTCTGAGGTTTGGAGCAAACAAATTGGCGAAATGGTTATGGAAAGATTATATCAAGTTGATGAAATTTCCTATGTACGCTTTGCTTCAGTCTATCGTCAATTTAAGGATATTAACGTGTTTATAGATGAAATTTCAAATCTATTCGATAAATAGCATAGGGGGAGCAACTTTTGAAAAAGTACTTACTAATAATTTTACTGACACTAGCCTTAATATTAGGCGGTTGTAATGGAATGGGGACTGAACCGGAGGATGTAGTACCCGTTGCGGGTGGAAATTTGACTTTAAAACTAGAAAACATTTATTATGACCCACTTAAAACTATGGGTGGGGAACTGCCCATCGATAATCTTCAATCAGCAATCTATCGTGGACTTTTCAAATATAATGATGAGAATTTGAAAATTGTTAGTGATCTTGCAAGTGAGCTAACAGCCAACATTGAGAAAAATCAACTAAAATTCAAACTTAAAGAAGGAGCTAAGTGGGAGGACGGTAGCGCTATCACTTATGAGGATGTTGTGTATAGCTTTGAGCAGTATAGTAGCACCAACTACAATGGTGTCTGGAAGAGCTACACATTTAACCTTTTAGGAACAGATAAGTTTAGAACGAAAAAAGCTGACCATATCTCTGGTATCGAACTAGATGAAGAGAGTAATTTTATTACTTTAAATTTTGAAGAACTGTCGGCAAATGATTTAGAGTTTTTAACAGCACCACTTATTTCTAGCAAAAAAAATGACTCAGGACAGTCTTTAGCGAGCGGGCCATTTCGGATTGATACGGTCACGGAGAATGGCCTTGAGTTAGTGCGAAATGAAAATTACGACGGTCAGGTTTTACTGGATCGAATAAGCGTAAGTACAATTTCTGACAAAATAGATGTGGATGCTTTTTATGCTACACCGACAGATGTTAGTAATGAACTTTTTGCTAAAAGCAAGGTTTATAATGTAGCTGGGGCTAATTATATCTATTTAGGTTTTAATTTAAACTCAAGTAAGCTTACGGACAAAGTGGTTAGAGAGTCGCTCGCTTCAGTGATTAAGATTGAAGAAGTGATTGACAATAAATTAGCTGGCTACGCAGAACGGCCATTATCTCTGATGCATCAAGATTCTTGGTTACATCAAGAGAGCTTTAATTACCTATCTGCTCGTGAAGCAAAAGCTAATTTAAATGGAGCCAATCTCTCATTTGAACTTGCCTACGCTGATACGCCTTTTTATCAGCTACTTGCTGAAAAACTTGTTGCAGATTTTGCAGCAAATGGTGTTACTGTCGAGTTAAAACCAATCCCAAGCAAGCAATATATAACTGAACTTTACTCTAAGGGCGAATACGAATTATTTTTGGCAAGTAACAATTACGAGTTAAACCCTACAAATGAGAATTATAAATGGCTTGCTAAGAACGATGTATTAAATAATGGTTATAATGTTATCCATTTAAACGATGCAACTTCAGATAATCTTTTGAACCAAGCTCTTACAATTGTTGACTCTGAACAACGGATGAACAAATATGCTGAATGGCAGAAGCACTTTGGCGAGCAACATTATATAGCTCCACTCTTAACACTTGATACAATATTACTTACTAAACCGCAGTATCAAATTAATATCAAAAACGGCTTAACGCCTTATAGTAGCATCGCAGATTGGTGGTACAATGCAAAGGCTAATA
>CAYZPB010000057.1:0-5940 GCA_964480445.1 uncultured Caryophanales bacterium | reverse complement strand
CAGCAAATAAAATTACACATATAGATTATAAAGATGTAGAGATGTTAAAAAGGTTCATTAGTGAACGCGGCAAGGTTCTGCCTCGTCGTGTGACTGGAACCTGTGCTAAGTACCAAAGACAGCTTACAATAGCGATTAAGCGCGCACGTCATATCGGTTTGTTACCATATACAACTGAATAGACTTATGTAATTAGAAAAAAGAAAAAACACATAAAGTCCCTTATTTAAACTGCTGTGCATTGTGCTCAGTTAGCTAAAATACTGGGATTTTTATTTTTATGGTGCACATAACTAATCAATGTTATAGTATAAGCAGTGGGAAAAAGGAGTGCGGTTTTTGGAGCAGTTATTTAGGAAAGAAAACATATATGCGCTTTTAGCTTTTCTTGGATTGTTTGTAATAGCAATCTTTATTCCGTTGGGCTTACTTGCCCTCATGTTTTTATCAATTCCACTTATTTATCTTGCAAAAACTAATAGTGAACAAGAATATTTTATTTTAGTAGGAGCGGCACTGGTATTAGCGCTTATTTTAGCGAAATCAATAGGTCTGTTTTTTACAATATTGGCGGCAAGTGTTGCCTATGTAATTGTAAAGTTTATTGATAACAAAAGTTTTGTTATTACTATTTTCTATACATTACTGGTCGCAATTGGAAATATATTGCTAGTACTGATCATTAGCCGCCAGTTGTTCGACATGAATTTTGCAGCCTATTATATGGAACAATTAAATCTGATTATTAATTCAGAACAAGGATTTGCTGCTCAGTTGTCGCCTGAGCAGTCTGGCGAGTTAATCCAGACTTTTACAACATTGATTGAATCAATAATAACTGGATTACCCTTTATAATAATAATGATGGGAGCACTTTATGTGCTAACCAATTATTACTTTGCGACAAAAATTTTACCAAGGTTTTCACTATCCTTACCAGCCATACCCTCACCGAGAGAGTGGGGCTTTCCCAAGTCTGTTATTTACGCTTATTTAGTTGTTGCTCTTCTCTATTTATTTAGTGGAAGTTCTGACTTTTTATATGCCTTAACTTATAATCTGTTTCAAATTTTTTCAATAGTGCTTATTATTCAAGGAATTTCATTTATCTATATTTTTATTGAACAGCGGAAAATGTCGAAACAGTGGATGATACTTGCCGTGGTTAGTGTCTTTTTGCCAATACTTAACCAAGCGATTCAGGTTGTCGGCATTGTTGACTTAGCGTTTGACTTGCGGAAAAGAATTCAGCGGGGATAAACAATACATCTGGGTTAAATATTACAGCTGGGACAATAGTAAAGTGTCTGAAAAAACATGTTAAAAAAAAGATTCGTTATTAAAAAGGTTCATTCTTATAAGGAAGTTTTATATAATGAAGTGGGAGGCGAACATAATGAAAGTTATATTTTTACAAGACGTTAAGGGGCAAGGGGAAAAGGGAGAGATTAAAGATGTAGCTAATGGCTATGCTTATAATTATTTAATCCCGAACAAATTAGCAGTTGTGGCAACGCCAGCAAAGATTAAGGAAACAGAGGCTTTCCAGGAGAGTTCAGAAAAAAGACAAGAGCAAGAACTCGAGTTGGCACAGAAGCTAGCTGCGAAACTTGCTGAAACTACTGTTACAATAAAAACTAAGGCTGGTGAGGGCGGACGATTATTTGGTGCGGTAACATCTAAACAGATCGGAGTCGCACTAGCAGAAAAGAAGATAAAAATTGATCGTCGTAAAATTGTTTTACCTGAGCCAATTAAATCAATGGGAACCACAGTTGTTGAGATTAAAATTCATCCTGAGGTTACTGCGACATTAAACGTAAATATTGAAGAAGAATAAAAGTGCTTTTTTATAAGGAGAAGCGGTTTAGATGAGTGATATTTTTTTAGATCGAATTCCACCACAAAATATCGAGGCGGAACAGGCCGTACTAGGTGCAATTCTTTTAGAGAAGGATGCATTAATTACGGTTAGCGACATGCTTAGCCCTGAGGATTTCTATCGTGTTGCCCACCGGCATATATATAGTTCTATCTTAGACCTATCTGAAACAGGAGAGCCGGTTGACCTTGTTACGCTTACTGCAGGCCTGCAGAGCAGAAAAATATTAGAAGAGGTTGGTGGAGTTGTTTATCTTACCGACCTAGCTAATGCTGTGCCTACAGCGGCGAATGTGGAGTACTACGCGAGGATCGTAGAAGAAAAGTCGATTCTGCGCAGGCTGATTAAAGTTTCGACTGAGATTGCCAGCACCGGTTATTCTGGCAACGAGGATGTTAGCGAACTAATTAGCACAGCCGAAAAAGGGATTCTTGAGATTTCCAACAAAAAACTTAGCCGTGGCTTTGTACCGATTAAGGATATAGTAAAAGATGCACTGGAGCAGATTAACCTGCTGTATAATAGTGACGGCGAAGTAAGTGGTGTAATTTCTGGATATACAGATTTAGATAAGTTAACAACTGGCTTTCAGAATTCAGATTTAATAATTGTTGCATCTCGACCAAGCGTAGGTAAGACAGCGCTTGCTTTAAATATTGCACAGAACGTTGGCTGTCGAGGAAAGATTCCTGTTGCAATTTTCAGTCTAGAGATGGCTGGTCGGCAGTTGGTACAACGGATGATTTCGGCTGAGGGTAATATTGACTCCCATAGAATTCGGACGGGTACGCTGGATGAACAAGACTGGCTAAAGCTTTCTGTCGCGATGAGTTCACTTTCTGAGGCTCCAATCTACATTGATGATACTCCAGGGATTAATATTTTTGATATTCGTTCCAAGGCGCGCCGTCTTAAGGCTGAAAATGGACTTGGCTTAATTATAATTGATTACTTGCAGCTGATCACTGTTCGCGGCAGAATGGATAACCGCCAGCAAGAAATTTCAGAAATTTCGCGTCAGCTTAAAAGCATTGCGCGCGAGCTGGATGTTCCTGTTATAGCGCTATCACAGCTTAGCCGTGCGGTTGAACAACGCCAGGACAAAAGACCAATGCTTTCCGATATTCGCGAGTCAGGCAGCATTGAGCAAGATGCAGACCTGGTTGCTTTTTTGTATCGTGAAGACTATTATGACCCAGAGACAGCGAATAAAAATATGGTTGAAATAATTCTGGCCAAGCATCGTAATGGGCCAACAGGAAAAGTCGATTTACTCTTTATGAAAAATTATAATAAATTTGTCAACACGATTCAAAAAGATGGATTAGGAAAGGAAGGATAGAATGTCTACAGTAGTTGTTGTCGGCACCCAATGGGGGGACGAAGGTAAAGGTAAAATAACTGACTATTTAGCAGAACAAGCAGAGCTTATAGCTCGTTATCAAGGTGGCAATAATGCGGGGCATACGATCGTAATTAAGGACAAAACGTATAAGCTGCACCTAATACCTTCTGGTATTTTTTACAAAGAAAAAACATGTGTGATTGGTAATGGGATGGTTATTGATCCGAAGGCACTGATACAAGAACTGGAGTATTTACATAACCATGGTTTCACTACAGAAAACCTTAAAATTAGTAATCGTGCGCACATCATTATGCCTTATCATATAAAAATAGACGTGGCTGAAGAAGAATTGCGCGGACCTAATAAAATAGGGACGACCAAAAAAGGTATCGGCCCAGCATATATGGATAAAGCGGCACGCATCGGTATTCGCGTAGCTGATTTGTTAGAAGAGGATGAGTTCCGCAAGAAAGCAGAAAGAAATGTAACAGAGAAAAACAAACTCCTTGAGAAATATTATGATACAACTGGCTTCGACCTAGAGGAGATTATTGCTGAATACGCGGAATATCGTGAAATAATCAGGCCTTATGTTACCGACACCTCCGTTGTACTTAACGAAGCGGTAGATGAAGGTAGACGTGTACTTTTTGAAGGTGCGCAAGGAGTTATGCTAGACATTGATCATGGCACATATCCTTTTGTTACTTCCTCTAGTCCGGTGGCAGGTGGAGTTACTATTGGATCGGGTATTGGACCGACAAAGATTGACCACGTTGTTGGTGTTTCTAAAGCCTATACAACGAGGGTTGGTGATGGACCGTTTCCGACAGAGATTCTTGATGAGATTGGAGAAAGAATTAGGCGTATAGGCAATGAGTATGGAACCACAACAGGTAGACCGCGACGTGTTGGCTGGTTTGATAGTGTAGTAGTTCGTCATTCGCGTCGTGTTAGTGGTATTACTGAGCTTTCACTGAACTCAATCGACGTTTTGACAGGAATTAACCCATTAAAAATTTGTGTGGCTTATAAATACAAAGGAAAAATAATGGAAGAATTCCCGGCAAGCTTGAATGTTCTTGCTGAGTGTGAACCGGTTTACGAGGAACTTGCAGGCTGGACAGAGGATATTACTGGTACCAAGAATTTAGAAGACTTGCCAGCAGAAGCTCTACATTATGTAGAACGTGTTTCTAAGTTGACAGGGATACCGATTGCTATTTTATCAGTTGGACCAAAACGTGAGCAGACCATGATGTTAAGAACTATTTTCGAATAAATACACATATTAACTTGCATATAGTGACTGTTCTGTGTTAGACTTTCTGTGATAATAAATTTTTTGATTGAAGTTGTTTGCAATAAAGCTTGGAGGAAAAGATGCATAGAAAAATAGAGCATGATGAAGACATATACTTCGGAGAAACTGCCTTAGGAAAATGGCTGATCCGAAGCATCAAAAAATTTAAGTCTTACTTTGCAAAAAGAGGGCACATACTAATTCTGAACACCTTAGTTGGGTTGGTTTTAGTGTCTACATTAATAGGTTTATATTTTGTAACTAGTGCGAAAGTTTTTGAGATTTATGTCGACGGAGAAAAGATAGGTTACGTAAGTGACAAACAACTATTAGATAACTGGCAAGAGGAAAGTTATAATGAAGCAAAGAGTAAATATGGGGATTGGCAGCTTACTTTAAGTTCTACTGTATTTTGTCAACCAAGCAGAAAACTTTTTGTTCACGACTCTGATGAGAAGGTACTAGACCGATTAGTGACAACGGTATCCTATGATACGACAGGTGTCGCTATTTTAGTTGACGGAAAGGCAGTCGGAGTTGTTAATAATAAAGAAATAGCTGCTCGTGTTGTTAATGATTTAAAGAGCGACTACATGAAGAACAAAAATGAATATGGACTGGCAGCAGCCGACTCAGCAGATAATAAAAATGAACAGATAATAGGTATTGGATTTAAGGAAACTATAAACTACCAGAATATACAGGTATCACCTGATCAGGTTTTATCAGAAGAAGAGATGCAAGCTTTTCTAAGACAAGGCACAGTTGAAAAGACTGAATATCTTGTGCAAAAAGGTGACAGCGTATCTGGTATAGCAGATAAATTTAACCTAAGTGTCAGTGAGCTACGCTCAATGAACCCGCAAATAAATGACAGATACATACAGACTGGTGAAGCATTAAATGTAACGGCATATAAACCGCCAATCACAGTACATATTATAGAACACCTAACACAGACAGAAACAATTGCTTATCCTGTTGATTACACCTATACCAGCTCCATGTTTGTTAATGAGTCAAGAACCATCACGCGAGGTGTTAATGGAGAAAAGATTGTTGATTACGAAATTGTTAAAGAAAATGGAATAATTGTAGAAAAAACAATAACTAATGAAGAGATAACAAAAGAGCCAGTAAGAGCTGTGGTATCGAAAGGAACTAAACCAGTTCCTACTCGTGGATCAGGGATTCTTGCGTGGCCAGTAAATGGTGGTTATATTTCAAGCGGCTATGGACCACGTTGGGGGTCATTTCACAGCGCCATAGATATTGCAGGAACGAGCAACCGAACCGTTAAAGCAGCTGACAATGGAGTCGTTGTCCAAGCTGGCTGGTACGGGGGCTATGGGAACTGTGTGACGATTGACCACGGTAATGGCATTAAAACACTGTATGCGCACCTAA
>CAYZPB010000056.1:0-5991 GCA_964480445.1 uncultured Caryophanales bacterium | reverse complement strand
CAGGGATTTAGTGAAATCCATATTGTTGGTGGGGTGAACCCTAAACTACCCCTTTCATACTATGAAGAGATGTTGCAAATTATCAAGAAACTAAACCCAGATCTTCATATTCAGGGTTTTACTGCTGTCGAGTTAGATGTTATTGCAAAATTAAATAAAATCTCAAGCAAAGAAATAATTATTCGCTTTCAGCGGGCTGGTCTTGGCTCTCTGCTTGGCGGCGGTGCCGAGATATTTGACTCTGAAGTTCGTCAAGTGATTGCTGGACACAAAAGTAGTGCTGCGCGCTGGCTAGAGATTCACGAAACAGCGCATCAGCTCGGTATGAAGTCTAATGCCTCAATAATTTATGGCCATATTGAGAAGCCTGAACACGTTATTGATCATCTGATTCGTCTACGTAAATTACAGGATCAGACGAATGGCTTTAACACCTTTTTTGGTTTTGCCTTCCACCCAGATGGGACCAAGTTGGCAGAAGAATATCAGCTTTATGGTGAAACATCTGGTATTTATGATTTAAAAATTCTAGCGGTTGCGAGATTAATGCTTGATAATTTTCCGCATATTCGCGCCTTCTGGATTGCTATTGGCGAGAAACTAGCACAGGTCTCCCTACATTTTGGCGTTGATGACCTCGATGGTACGGTAATGGATGAAAATATTTTTCGCGCCGCTGGTTCGGAAGCTGCCAAGATGATTCCTAAAGAAAGTTTTTTAAAAATGATCCGTGATGCAGGGCGTATCCCAGTTGAGCGTGATACACTATATAATGTTTTAAAAATTTACTAAAAGATAGGTGAGTTAAGTGAAACAATTTGTTGAAGATAAAAACCTTCTAGCAATTATTGATAAGGTTAAAAATAATGAGCGTCTAACATTAGATGACGGAGTTACTATGTTTAATTCAGCTGACCTATTAACAATTGGTATGATGGCCAACTATGTTAACCGCAAGCGCAATGGTGATAAAGTTTACTTTATTCAAAACCTCTATATCAATCCTACTAATGTATGTGAAGCGAGTTGCTCTTTTTGTGGCTATCGTCGAAGTCCTAATGAGAAAGGTGCCTACACAATGAGCATGGACGATTTGCTTAAATATGTAGCGGAGCGATACAACAATAACATTCGCGAATTCCATATTGTTGGCGGTCACAACGATAATGTTGATTTTGACTATTATCTTGATACGGTAAAAGTGCTAAAAGAAGCATACCCCGACGTAGTGATTAAGGCTTATTCTGCTGCGGAGATAGTATTTTTTGCGAAAATTTCAAGTTTAACCGAACATGAGGTCCTGCAAAAACTATCCGAGGTTGGCTTAGATACATTGCCAGGTGGTGGTGCTGAGATTCTAACTGACGAGTACCGCAAGAAACTATGCCCTGATAAGGCAACTGCACAAGAATGGCTAGATGTACATGAAATGGCCCAAGCGATGGGTATGAAGACGCATGCAACCATGCTTTATGGCTCGATTGAAAGCTATGAAGATCGAATTATTCATATGCTAAAGATTCGTGAACTACAGGATAAATACCAGGGCTTCCTCGTCTTTATTCCCCTTGCCCTACAACCAAAAAAAATCACCGCTTCGATTCAAATGCGGACGGCAGCTTTTGATGACTTAAAAACAATTGCCATTAGTCGTTTAATGCTTGATAATATACCTCATATCAAAGCATATTGGATTGATATTGGCGTACAGTTAACACAGCTTGCTCTTTCCTACGGCGCAGATGATATTCATGGAACAATTATTGAAGAACGAATAAGTCATGCAGTTGGTGCAAAAACTGAGGCGGGTCTAACAAAGGATGATCTAATCTGGTTAATCAAAGGTGCTAACCGAATACCGGTTGAACGTGATACTTTTTATAATGTAGTCAAACAATATTAGAAGTGTAGTCACTAGTAGTTAAATATGTTAGTATAAATATGCTAAATAAATAAACAATATACTGAACTATATACGAAGAGGAGAGATGAAGAATGGCATTATTTGATGATGTTAATGAGGTAATCCAGAAATTACGCCCTTTCCTACAAAGGGATGGCGGCGATGTTGAATTAGTTTCGGTCGAGGACGGGATTGTTAGTGTGCGACTGAAAGGTGCTTGTGGAACATGCCCTGGCGCAACAATGACCTTGAAGCATGGAATCGAACGCGCACTATTGGAAGAACTTCCGGGCCAAGTAATTAGTGTACAGCAGGTTCAATAATACTCACTCACAATAATTTTAAAGCCATTGACAACTATGTCAATGGCTTTTATTTAATCCTACATTCTTCGCCCAGAAACCACCTTTGAAAAAGATTGGCTCGTGCGAGATTATAAAAGCCTTGTCGTCTATCAGATTGATTTCATCAACCAATCTGTGCATGTTGTTTCGTTTAATTAACACACGTAATACTAGGCGTTCCCCTTCCATTCCAGAACCATACCAGCAGGTTACACCATAACCCTTAGAACGTAATTTTGCTGCAAGATTTGATTCTAGATCCTGCGAAATAACCTCAACTGTAACGTAGCCAAGAGCCAGCATCTCTTCGATTTTTGAGCCAACCAAAATACCTACAGCATAACTGATTGCATAAACAATGATGTAAATCCAACTCTCTTGGATATAGCTTAACACTATACTTAAGGCAATAATATTTATTGAAACCTCAACAACACTGATAGCAGCAGCGAAATACTTTAAACCCTTAACCATAAGAATCGTTCTTACAGTTAAAAGCGTTACATATAGTACCTGTATTATAAAAATAAAAACAATTATTTCATAATTAATTATCATTTTTTGCTACCCCTGTCTTGCGTTTTTTTCTACGTCTTGTCTTTCTCTTAGGCCTGCCAACCCTTTCTAAAACAAAGTAGGGACTGCCCAAGTTACAGTATTCTAAAAGAAAATCTTGCAAAGTATTTATTTTACGATCTCTAGGAACTCCTTCCTGGTTGTTTCGATAAAAGCCAGTCAAGCGAAGTTGTTCATAACCCCAATCGCCAACGACATAATCATACTTTTCTAGCACATCACTATAACGTGCAAGAAAAGCCTCTTCATTCCAGGCATCCCGCTCCTGCTCAATCAACTTATAAGAAACATCGTTTATTTTAATCATGTTTACTTAACCTCCACTATTTAAATAGTAATATATCTGTAAGGATTTGCTAGATATTTATCCTTAGCTTTTTGACAAACAATGTAACTAATAGAATCGACACACTGACAAGAACAATGGTCCCGCCAGAAGCAATATTAAAGTAATAAGCAATGATAAAGCCAGCAATGCTAGAAATTTCTGCAAATAAAATTGCTAACCAAAGGGTCTGCTTAAAACTTTTCGCAATCTGCATACTAGTAGCGACAGGCAGAATCATCATTGCCGAAACAAGTAAGATACCGACGATTCGCATCGAAACAGCAATCGTTAAAGCAATTAAAATCATGAAAATCAAATTAATAGCACGATATTTAATACCACTTATCTTCACGCTTTCTTCATCAAAAGAAATAAATAACAACTCTTTGTACAGAAGTGCAACAACTGCCAATATTATCACGGCCATAACAGTAATAGCCAAGAGATCAGCCTTTGTCACGGCCACAATGCTGCCAAAAAGATATACGGAAATGCTAGTAGTGAACCCGCCAGAAATACTTATTAAAACAACGGCAAGCGCCATACCAGCCGACATAATGATAAGCATGGCCAACTCTTCGAAATTCCGATACAGTTCGCGCAACTTGTTGATACCCAACACTGCAAGTACGGCTACAACCATCCCGCCAACAATCGGGTTCATCCCAGCCATAATACCAATTACGACGCCTGCAAGGGCCGTATGTGATAGTGTGTTGCCAATAAAAGCGAGACGGCGCATCACTATAAAGGTGCCAATCGCAGGACTTACAACTCCAACAAGTAGCGCCGCTATAAATGCGCGTTGCATAAAGGCATACTCAAACATCTCTAGCATCCTTTATTCTCCCTTTCTGCTTCAACTTGCTGTTGCTGATCATGGTGATTGTGATTTACCAGCTCCATGTCCTCGCCATATACATTTTGGACTGCTGAAAAAGAATCAGCACTAAAAAATTCCGGTGTTCCGCAGAAAAATATCTTTTTGTTAAGACAGATAATTTTTGTAACCTTATTAGAAACAACACCTACGTCATGTGAAACCATAATAATTGTTAAACCACGCTCGTGGTTTAAATAATTAAGTAGTTCATAAAACTGATTAGTCGTTTCCTGGTCAATACCGACAGTCGGCTCATCCAGAATTAATAAGTCTGGTTGATTAACCAGAGCTCGCGCAATAAAAACTCGTTGTTGCTCACCGCCTGATAGCATCCCGATTGTTCGTTTCTCATAACCCGCAAGGCCCACTAACGCTAGTGTTTCCTGAATCACACGCTTATCTTCAGCATCGATTCTATTAAAAAGCCCCTTACGGCCATAAAGTCCCATCGAGACAACCTCAAAGACATTGACCGGGAAACTAGTATTAAAACTACTGGCCTTCTGGGAAACATAACCAATGCGATGCCACTGATTGAATTTGTTCAAAGGTGTTCCAAATAAAAAGACCTCACCCTCTTTCACAGGTAGCAGTCCTAGGATAACTTTAAGTAAAGTAGTTTTACCAGAACCATTCGGCCCGAGCAGACCAATAAACTCCCGCTGTTTAATAGTCAAATTAATATCGGACAAAGCTACTCTATCACCATGTTTATACGATAAATTATGTATTTCAATTGCGTTCTCCATCATAATCTCTCCATCATTCTCTTAAAGCTTTCAATAAAGCTTGCCGATTTAGTTCCATCAGCTTGAAATAATTTAAGCCGGCCTCAACTTGCTCAGGGCTTAAACTGCCAATTGTGTAGATTGTAATCGTGTCTAAACCAAGCTCCGTCGCTAAAACTTCAGCAATTTTTGTAGATTCAGTCTCATCAACTAAAATATATTCTATCCCTTGCTCCCTTATCCGTTCAGACAACTGTTTTAACTCGTTAAGACTAGGCTCATCCTCAGCAATATAACCACTAATATAGTGCTGTATAAGACCATTAGCCTCAGCTAAATAACCAAAGGCAGCATGCGAAATATAAAATTCCTTGTTTTGTAAGTCAGCTAATGAATCTTTAAAACTTTCATCCAAGTCAATAAGTTCTTGTTCTAGTTTCTGATAATTATCATTGAAATAAGTCTTGGATTCAGGGTCGATGCTGATTAGTGCATCTCTTATCTCCTGCGCTATCAAAATTGCGTTGCCCGGTGAAAGCCAAGTATGTGGATCATAGCTACTAGAATGCTTAGAGTGATTAACCTTCATTAATTGAACACGTTCACTTGCGTTTACTGTCTTTACCTGTGTATCGCGTAAATTCGTTAAAACATTGCTTATCCACAGTTCCATTCCTGCCCCATTATAAATAAAGATATCACTCTCCACTACAACAGTAATATCTCGAGCAGATGGCTCATAATCATGCGGATTTACACCTGCCGGTATTAGGTTTACCGCCTGCACCTCTTCCCCACCAATCCGCTTTGCAAACTCCTCCAACACATATAAAGTCGTATAGACACTTATCGGCTCATCTATCCGTTCAGAGTCGTCTGTAACTTTTGTCGTGCAACCGGTTGGTAAAAGGGCGATTACACCAATCAATAGTATACTTATAATTTTTCTCATTTAAACTCCCTCTAAACACGCTATTCTTGATTGATTAGTTTGTTTCTATTATACTCTTCAACTATACGATTGTAAAACTGTCAAATTAGCAACACAAATACAATTAGACGGTAAAATAATTTGATAGAGAGACTAGTAACAGTATATACTAAGGATATTAATTAAGATTAAATGGGGGATAAATAGTGGAAAAAATAATAGAGCTAAGTGGCGAAATGATTAATAATAATATTCTTAAATTAATTGACGATACTATGAAGATATATGATGCTAAATA
>CAYZPB010000055.1:0-6292 GCA_964480445.1 uncultured Caryophanales bacterium | reverse complement strand
CTGTTTGCACACTACAACAAGCAGGGAATTAGCGGCTACGAGATAAAAAACAAAGATTTCACAGGTTTTGCAGCTGGTGGTCAGAAAGGGCTTTGGTTCACCTCAAATATAAACCATGCCGAACGCATAATAATCACTGAAACCGCAATAGACGCGCTAAGTCATGCCGAGTTTCAGCGTAGAGATAAAGCTAATGAGCCAGAAAAAACAGCTTATGTCAGCTTTGGCGGCTCAATGAGTCCAGAGCAAAAAGAGCTAATCGGCTCGATGCTTAAAAAAATGCAGCAGCGTAACCAAAAATTAGTGCTTGCAAACGACCGTGACGAGGCAGGAGAGGCGTTTAACGAACAAATCAATGGCCTAGCACCTGCTGGGCTTGAAACAAGCCTAGAACAGCCTCTGGTGAACACTAAGGATTGGAATGAATCGCTATTACAGCAAATGCATGTAGATCAAGTACATAAATCCATTCTTGACCGTTCTAATGACCGCAGAAACAGCCCTGACCGTGGCCATAGCATGCCGATGTAGCACAATATTCTTTTTCCTACCGCCCAAATGCCCGAAGGGCAAATAGCAGCGCATGAAATGCGCTTCATTTTTTGCTTTTAGCGGTTAGCCAAGCGTAGCGCGGCAGGGTGCAGCCCTATGAGATCAAGAGGGGAACTGCAAATCAGCAAGCACAAAAACCCTCTGTAAGCCTTATTTTTAGGCACTTACAGAGGGTTTTATTGTTTTTCCTTACATGACATAAGCTGTGTCATGTATAGCGGACACAAGCTATGTCATATAAAGGAACAAATATGGCGCTGATTATGACTTGATATGTCGTCGATGTAGACATAGTATGTCTGAACACTATCCTAGTAATGGCAGGTATGTAGGACATAATGACAACAAATCAACAACACCAACAAGACCAAGACCTGCGAAGCGAATTAAGAGCCACGCGGGAAAGATTAAATCAGGCTTTAGGTCTTTTAGATCATGAAAGAGCAATTAAAAGACTGCCTAAAAACATGGACTTTGTACAAGTATCAAGGTCGGAAATGCGAGCAATTGCAGAGCTTGGAGGCCGCAGCAAGCTAGCGTTAGAGGTTCTAATGATGTTCGCTCAGGTAATGGACAAAGAAAACGCTGTAATGATGTCCTACGAGACAATGGCAAGCCTTACAGGTAAGTCAGCAAGACAGCTTTCAAGAGCAATATCACTTCTCAAAAATGATAACTGGATAAGCATTGTAAAAATTGGCACTGCAAACGCATACGTCCTAAATAATGCAGTTTTTTGGACTGATAAAGGCGATAAAAAATATGCTACTTTCAGTGCAAAGATTGTGACTACTTTAGGCGAACAAGAAAAAGACCTGCGATGTTCTCCTGATGTGAAATTGCGAAGAGTACCCAGCCTGCAAGCAAACGAAAGAGCGCTTTTAGATGATGAAAAACTTCCGCCACCTGACCAGTCAGATTTGGACTTGAACTAGCAAAATGGGCGGTAGGAAGAAGAATATGGGTTTTGACAGGCTTCCCCATTAAAGATAGATTTCTATCCTATGGTCGGATAGAAAATAGTCATGTGCTTATTGACTTAATCAGATTTAATTCTATCCGACCATAGGATAGAAAAAAATCATGTAACAGGATTTTATTTTATCCTTTAAAATGATTGTAATCTATCCTATTAGCGGATAAAATATACACCTACTAACGGATAGTCAGGTATCACCTAATGCAGTTTAGAATCCAAGGTCAACGCGTCCAGTGCATTCGCTCAATTTATGACGCTGATATAAAAAGATGTAAACAAAAGCTGATCGCATCTTTCCCTAAATGGTCGGCTAAAATACCGTCCGATGAGTTAGAGGGTTTGACAGATGAGGAGCACCAAGAGCTTTCAGTTTGGTGGGCTTCTCGCAAGGACTCACAGGCGTCAGATATGCGCGCTTCGACCGTCCGCTATGCCTCTAGCCAGCTTGCAAATTTAAGTGCAGCTATTAGCTCAGATGAAGCTGCGGGGATAATGACAGAAGAACTAGCAGCTAAAATATGGGTTGAAATTGGAAGTCTTGGGAAAGCATTAAGAAATTCAGGTTATCCACGGAAACCCAAAAAAGTTGCAAAAAAAGCTGGAAATATTGATGGCCAAGGCGACCTATTAAGTTGATCTAAAAGAATATCCATCAAATAAGTGGACCGCCAAGTTTTGTTTATGTAAGATCACGATCAGTTCAGGCTTTTAAGGTTTTACAGTGAAATATTTAAGTTTTTTTAGTGGCGCATTAGGGTTGGATTTAGGTCTTGAGAGGGCTGGTTTTGAGCCAGCTCTTGCCTGCGAAGTAGATAAGTTTTGTTTAGAAACTATCAAAAAGAACAAGCCTGATCTCCCAGTTATTACAGATATTCGAAATTATACGGCTGAACAGATAAGAGAACACGCAGGTATCGGTAACGAACAGATTGACCTTATTGTCGGAGGGCCACCGTGCCAAGCTTTTTCAACGGCTGGTAAAAGAAAGTCATTTGAGGATGAACGAGGCAACGTTTTTATTAAATATATTGAGCTGGCTACTGAATTAAAAGCTAAATTTATAGTTATTGAGAATGTTAGAGGTTTACTTTCAGCAGCCTTGGAGCATAGACCAACCAACCAGCGTGGCAACGATTTTCCTCCTTTAACTACTGAGGAGAAGGCCGGTGGAGCATTGAAGCTGATAGTTTCGTATCTTGAATCCAAAGGCTATGGCGTATCTTTTAACCTTTACAACTCCGCAAACTATGGCTCACCACAGGTAAGAGAGCGAGTAGTAATAGTCGCATCGTCGGACGGGAAAAAATTACCATATTTGCTACCAACCCACTCAGATAACCCTGAGTTTGGTTTGCCTAAATGGAGAACTTTCAGAGAAGCAGTTGAAGGTTTAACAACAGCAGATAATAAAGAATGTGCTGTTTTTCCTGAAAAAAGGCTCAAATATTATCGACTTCTTGGAAACGGCCAAAACTGGAAAAATCTTCCAGAAGAATTACAGCGCGAGGCAATGGGTAAGTCTTTTGATTCAGGCGGAGGTAAAACAGGCTTTTTAAGGCGTCTATCATGGGACAAGCCGAGTCCTACTGTTGTTACCTCACCTACTATGCCAGCGACAGACCTTGCTCACCCAGAAGAGCATAGGCCGCTGAGTGTTGCAGAGTACAGGAGGATTCAAGAGTTTCCAGATAACTGGGATTTTGCAGGTAATTTAACTCAAAAATACAAACAAATAGGAAATGCAGTCCCTGGTAGCATCGGATTCGCTATAGGAAATCTATTAAACAGGCATGTAAATAATAATGATATTTATCCGCCAGAAAATTTTAAGTTTTCAAGATACCGCGAAACAAGTGACAAGGACTGGTTCAAAAGCCTTAAGTGATAAAAATGCTGATGTGTAAAACCACACATCAGCATAAAAGAGCTAAAACTGAATCATTTTTCTTGCCTCAGCTCCAACAGACTCAACAATTCTCAAGAGATCATCATAAAATCCCGGGCCGCCAAGCGTTTCCCAATAATCCCTACCGATAAGAACACACTCATCATTAATGAAATCAAATATTTTCTTAGGTGGCGACCAGTTGTAACTGCCTAAATCCTCTCCAAATGGGTTGTAATACAATCCAAAATAAACATTCCGTCTTGGGTTATCTATGACCAACCTGAGTAAGTCTCTCTTAGCTTCAGCAGTCTGATCGATGTTCGGCTTAACGGTTTTAATACTCATGTAGTTTTCTACACCGTTTTTAAGCCATGAAATATCTGAAATAACCCTTTCGCTGATTATTTCACCCTCTTTTGGTACTGATGAAATCGCAAGAACATCAGCAGCCCAACTGCCTCTTATACCTGGGCCCCTTAAGGCTGAAATATGACTATTTATAGCCTGTATCTGGCTTTCATACAGTGAAACCATAGTCACTGTTTGTGAACCTACATGGCTAGCACCATTCGATTCGGCAGCAAGCATAGATATTCTTTCTATAACACTCTGCCCAAATGAGGTGCTAAAAGAACGCTCAAATCTACTCCAAAACAAAGCTTCTTCTGATAATAACGCACTATGAAACGGCCTATTAGTACCGTCATCACCCTCAACCCTTTTAACGGTTCTCCTCACACAATCTAAAAACTCTTCCGCTATACGATAACGATATTTATCTTCCACAATTTCACCCTCAATAATTATAAAGGGCTAGATACTAGGCGTTTAGAATTCATCAATCAGTATCAAAATAACCAATTTAAAATAATGGATGACTCAAGCGGTTCGGGCCTGCTAGAGTAAATTGTGAGTTAATATAAAAGAGCCAGCCTACCCAATACCTACGGTATTAGGCTGGTAATGGGGCTTTGCCCCCTTAACCCCCACCCCGATAAATCGGGGAGTAAATCAAGATCAACAGCGGAATGAAGCGCATTCCATGCGCTGTTGCTAATCGCCGCAAGCGGCTCACTTTGGGCAGTAGGAAAAAGAATATGCAATTAGATGACTCGACCGAGCTGCCTAAAAGAGAAAAACGAGACAAGTGGGTAAACATCAAAGTCACCGAAAAAGAGCGTAATGAGTGGCAGGCGTTCGCGCAGTTAAAAGATAAGAATCTATCCGATGTTTTACGCCAGTTAATTGCTGATGAAATGGGCGTAGAAATCCGTTTAGAAAACTTGCCAGTTAAGAAAAAGCAAGTAAGGGCCAGCCGAAAAATCAACCCCGAGCTGCTTAGAGAGTTGGCTAAAATCGGTAATAACCTCAATCAAATTGCACGGTGGGCTAACACTTATAAAAGTGATGCAGACGCCCTTGAAGTGATGCAAGCGCTGCTATCTATACAGAGGGCAATGCCTGATGCACGTTAAGTTTTTTCCCACTGGCAAAGGTGGCGGGAAAGGCCCGACCAAGTACCTAACTGATGAAGCCATTTATAAAGATGGTGAATTAATCGTGCGTGACCCACTGCCCGAAGTGCTGCGCGGTGACGTTTCTATTACCAGAAGTTTGATTGATAGCAGTAAAAACGAGTGGAAATATACCAGCGGAGTTATTGCGTTTCATGCTGATGATTCCCCAACAGAAGCACAACAACAGCAAGTTATGGACGACTTTGAGCGGCTTGCATTTGCTGGGCTAGAGCCAGATCAGTACAACATTTTGTGGGTTAGACACACACATGAAGGCAATGTCGAGCTTCACATGGTCACGCCACGACTTGAGTTAGAGAGCGGCAAAGCGCTCAACATTGCACCACCAGGTCACAGCGCGGCTTTTGATTCATTACGTGATGCATGGAATTACGAACAGGGCTGGGCACGGCCAGATGATCCAGCACGTCAAAAGTTACTTAGTCAGAATGAGAAACAGCGCTCACCTCAGCTTACAGAGCGCAAAAAAGCACGTGAAGAAATTACAGATTGGCTTATGCAGCGTGTGGAGTCAGGACTTATTAAAGATCGTGATGATGTGCTTGAGAGTCTTAAAGAAATCGGCCAGATCACACGTGCAGGCAAGGACTATATCAGCGTTAAGCCCGAAGGTTTTACGCAAGCAATCAAGCTAAAAGGGGCTTTATATGACGAAAAATTCAGTGCTGAAGCTATCAGAAACCTTGCAGCAGAAATTGGAAGCCGACAGTCAGAAAATCCAGAGTTTGCAGCAAGAGCAGCTAGAGAAGCTCGTGAAGAGCTTGAGCGACACGTTAGAGCGCGATCTGAATACAACTCGAAGAGATATAGCGGTAGAGATAACGCGCCTGAACAAGCTCACAGAGCAGTCAGCAAAGAGCATGAAACAACAGCAGATTACCATGCTGGACGAGATGCAGAGCAGGCAAGCAGCCTTGATTCAAGTGCTGGACTCAAGCACGAAAGCAGCAGTGACGAGCCTCCGCTGGTCATGGTTAAGAGCGACAGTACCGAGCCTAGCAGTCTTAGTAGTCATCTTGAGCGCGAGCTGGGGGCTGATGCACTGGTGGACGAACAAAGCAATCAACTTAAAAGCGGAAATAATCCAGAGCCAGCTGACGCTGGAGAGCTTGCCTACAGAGGTCAGTTTCTCGAAAGACAGCAGCGGACAATACTTCACGATGAAAAAAGAACCAGAACTTTACAGGACCAAATCGGGCGGCTGGGCAGTGAAATTAAGCAAATAATAAAGGTGGGTTATGACCGAGTTAGAGACAAAATTGATAGCGTTATTACAAGCCTCAGAGACAGAATCGAAGCAGCGCGAGAATCATTTTCTAGAGCAAGTGAGCAGCT
>CAYZPB010000054.1:4459-6311 GCA_964480445.1 uncultured Caryophanales bacterium | reverse complement strand
TTACAAATATTTAATTAAAAGGAGATGTATATAATGGAATTTTTATCAGATAATCTAAACTTAATAATCAACATTTTACTTGTAATCGGCTTTATAGGATATGTGCTTTATGTCTACAAGACAAAAGGCAAAGAGGCTGCAATGGAGATTGTAAAGGCTAAAATCCTTGAACTTATGCTAATTGCAGAAAAATCATTCAACAAAAATCAAGGCAAGCGAAAAATGGACCTTGTAGTAAAAGAGTATATTGAAAGTCTACCAACGCTTATCCAAGATGGTATAGATGTAGAATTAACACAGGAGGAAGTAAGAGCAGAATTGCAGAAATTCTATGACGAGATAAAATGGCAGTTTGAAAAATAGGGGTGATATAAGTGCATAAGGAAGTTGGAGTATATACTGTAACGACTTCTCCTGTCGGCTCAAAAATAGAACTGATACTTGCAAAAGGTAATGGCGAAACTATCAAACAAGTCTATGCAAGGCTCAATCCTAAACCTGATGTGCTGATAAACGGTAATATGTATAATATGAGTACACGCAAATTAGTGCAAGGTTTCAGGATAGGCGAAACAGTCTATTGCAAGGCTAACTACGGTGGGCATATTCTATCAGGCATAGGAACAGACTACACAATCAAGCAACGACCGAGTATTAACTTCACAAGCGACTTCGCTATTGAGGGAACGGGAATAATTAAGCCTTGGGATATGCGAAACATATCTACCAACTTTACAAGTAACGGTGTTTTGGCAGGTAGGCACACAATCGGACTTAAAGGCAAACAAATAGTAACAGTATCAACAACGATCGCGAGAAACTATGCGAGCTTACAAGCGATTGCTGACGACTTAGCGCTTGACTATATGTTAGTGCTTGATGGTGGTGGCTCAATCGGTGTGATACACGAGGGCAAAACTATAATAAATTCAAGTAGACCAAATATGAACTATGTCGCGATTTACTATCCAACACCAGAACAACCAAAGAAAATAGTCTTTCAACATAGGCCCGCTCAATCAGAACGGATCACAAGTCCATTCGGTTGGCGTGGCAATTCTTTTCACGACGGCGTAGATATTGGTGCATTAAAGCAAGGTGTTGAGGGAGATCCTTTATATGCAGTAGCTGATGGAGTTGTATCCATATCCAAGATTGACGGCGCAGGTTTGTATGGTGGTTATGGTTACTATATCGTAATCAAGCACGACGGGTTTAGCACTCTATACGGACATCTACAAGGTTTAATGGTAAAGGTTGGGCAAAAGGTTAAGGCTGGCGAGATAATCGCAAGAATGGGGAATACCGGCTCGTCAACGGGCGCACACGTTCACTTCCGACTATCAACCGAAGAGAACATCAGATTTGGTCGCGATAGCAATGGGATCACTTATGGCAGTATCAATCCGCAACCTTATATAGATGCGGTAACTAAACTTCCGCAGATAAAAGAGATCGCGAGTGTAACATATCAAGGTAAAAAACTAACCGGATATATCAACACAGATAATCGCACAGTTATAGAAGTTAGAGAGTTTGCTGAAATGTTAGGCTTGTCTGTTGAGTGGGATATGAAAACAAGGACAGTAATTTTGAAGTAGTACCGTAAGCACCACCGAGTAAGTGGGGGTGCTTTTTTACATAAAAACTGGGAGCAGTATAGATACCACTCCCAGAAAAACCTTTGGAATAACAACTCCCATTATTTGCGTTGATGTTCCATCTCTTCCAGCGCTCTGAAATCGGTTTTTGTTCTGCTCACTCTTGGCTACATTAAATGGGGTAAGAGGTATTGTGAGCTTATAAAATAATTATACACTTTTCCTTGTAATTTATCAAGTTATAAGATATA
>CAYZPB010000054.1:3225-4359 GCA_964480445.1 uncultured Caryophanales bacterium | reverse complement strand
TGGCTTTTTGTGGCTTAAATAGGAATTGGTATATTTTGATAAAATAATTAAAATAGTTGTTGACTTCATACATATATAATATATAATAAGGGTATAGAAATAACGCACATTAAAAAAAGAAAGGAGATTGAAAGATGTATGCGATATACAAAGGCGACGAATTTATTTTTATGGGAAGCGCAAAAGAGTGTGCCGAGTTTTTAGGTGTAAAGGTTAGAACTATTTATTCACTAACGTCAGCATCGCACCACAACAGAATTAAAGAAAATGGTAACGCGGTGCTAGCGATCAAAGTTGAAGGGATTGAGGAAGATGTTGAAACAGTTTATCAAGGATGCTAAGGACTACCGACGCACAATAATTGAGTGGGAGAAAAGAGGCTTTAATGATTTTCATGTAGGATTTAACGGTAAGGAAAGAATAACAGTTGATGCCAACTTATTAAAAATATTTATGGAAGACCAAGACTATATGATAACACGAGATGCCGAGATGGATTGTTACTATGTAGATGTAGAAATTGACGGTGTAAACTTCTTTGCGATCGCATACACGCCAAATTATAAGGAGTGGTAGAAATGGATAAGTGGTTAGATAGATTAGCAGCAGCCTTTATAGTTTTAATGTTACTATTCGCGGTTACTGCTTTATATGTAATCACGCAGAACAACTTGAACGACACGATGCGGGAAATTGAAAAAGACCAAGCCGAAACAGAGCGGCTTCAAGCGATCATTGTCGAGTATGAAAAGTGTGCCTATGAGCCGGAACTAATTAGTTTAGGCGAATACAGGTTGACCGCTTATTGTAGTTGTGAGATATGTTGTAATCAATACGCGATAGACAGACCAATAGACTACTTTGGTAGCGAGATAGTTTATACCGCCAACGGTAGTATCGCACGACAAGGTTATACAATCGCCGCAGGTCCAGACATACCTTTTGGCACGATTATAGTGATAGACGGTCAAAAGTATGAAGTGCAGGATCGTGGCTCGGCAATAACTGAAAACTGCATAGATATTTACTTTAACGACCACGCAGAAGCTTTGAAGTTTGGAGTGAAGTATAAAGAAGTATTTATGCAGAAATAAATCAAAAGTATGGTAATTTGCATATTATTAGTATATAATG
>CAYZPB010000054.1:0-3125 GCA_964480445.1 uncultured Caryophanales bacterium | reverse complement strand
AAAAGGAGTGATTGAGAATGACTGAAAAGAAAACAGAACAAAAAATTGTGATTGAAAAAGAAGAAGTTATGGAAGAAGAAGTCATACTAAATGTGTACCAAAAAATAGTTGAAGTGAGAAGAGTAGCAGACGGCTTCCACAAAGACACAAAGGGCTTTGGCTATCAGTATGTATCAGGCAATCAGATTTTAGGCAAGATTAAAGAGAAAATGAACGAGCTGAACTTACTATTGATACCGTCAACACAAACAGGTCAACACTACACATACGACTATGTAAACAGCAAAGGTCAAGATAAAACAGACTTTATTTTAAGTGGCGATATGACTTACACTTGGATAGACGGCGACAATCCGACAGACAGATTAACAATTGAGTGGAACTACTACGGTCAACAAGATGACATATCAAAAGCATACGGGAGCGCATTAACATACTCCGAAAGATACTTCCTACTTAAATGCTTAGGACTACCGACAGACGAAGCCGATCCCGATAGCCAACAGACAAACGACAAAACACGCAAAGCAAGTAAAGGTGATGTCAAGCTAAGATACCAAGCAGGTGGGGCAGACATAGAAAAGTTTGATGCGTGGTATAAAGAGCAAACAGACAAGGGCAGAACAGACGCGGAAATGGTCGCAATGCTAACGCAGGCGCTTATAGACAGAAACAAAGAAACTAAGAAAGAGCCACGGAACAAGCCGTCAGAAATACAAAAAGTTTAGGAGGCAAGAATATGGATAATCACATCTTAATAGAATTTGACTTAGATAAGATATTCCGGCAGGCATTGGAATTTATGGTAGATTACGGTAAACAAGCAGGAATAGATAATGTTTTAGATTTTGACGACAGCTTAGACGGTATGATAGACAGCGCGGTAGACGAAAGCATTGATATGTTTGCAACTGAATTGTTAGAGCCGATACGACAACGCGTGATAGAAAGTATTTGTGCGGTTCATCTTAACTTAGTAAAAGACCTTATAATAAAGGCGGTGGAAGATGAGAATGTATGTTCTACGGACTAACCAAGACTTAGACAATCACATCCATAAAATACCAAAGCACAACAAGGTTTACTACTTAGACGACATAGATTTTATGGGCGACGACAGAACGCACGATATGATAATCAAGATGTGGAACGGCGGTTGCACTATACACGAGATCGCTAACTTTCTCAACGAAAGCACAGACAAGACTTTTATCATATTGTGGCATCTAAGCCGAACATTCCAAATCAAGCCACGAAAAAATGGACTATGGGGAAGGTGATAAAATGAAAAAAACATTGACATTAAACATTCCGGTTGAAGACTATGAAATCGTAAAACAGATTGCAGATAAAGAAGGTCTATCAATTACTTGGCTAATCAATAAGGCTGTGCGTGAATACTATGCGAGTGCGGTTAATGGCGAGTTTAATTTTGGCAAGGGGGAATAAAACTTCTCCCTTTTCTTTTCTAAAAGTGTTACATTATTATATAATATGATATATACTAAAAATTAAGGGGGTGTGGAGATGCAAGAATTTTATACAGTAAAGGAAGTAGCAGAGATGTTAAAAGTAAGTGAAGGAACAATAAGAAACTATTTATCAGATGGAAAAATGAATTTTATTAAGATTTTGGGTAACACAAGAATTACAAAAGAAGAGATAGATAGAATAACAGTTAAAGGAAAGGGGGTAGAATAATGGATAAGCCTAATTATTACTCTGTTATACCTGCAACGGTAAGATATGACAACCGCCTTAAAGCAAACGAAAAACTGATGTATGGAGAAATCACAGCTCTGTGTAATAAAGAGGGTTATTGTTGGGCAGGGAATGAGTATTTTGCCAAACTGTATGGAACAAGAAAAGAAACAGTTTCAAGGTGGATGTCTAATCTTAAAAAACTAGGATATATAAGGATTGAGTTAGTACGAACAGGCGGAAAAGAAATAGATCAAAGAAAGATATACCTATTGACGAAAAAGTCATCACCTATTGACAAAAAAGTCAATACCCCTATTGACGAAAAAGTCAAAGATAATACTACAAGTAATGAATACTCTTATCTAATAAAAGATATAGTTGAGTACCTTAACCAAAAAGCCAATAAAACTTTCAAACATTCAACAAAAACAACACAGCAACATATACGATCCAGAATAAACGAAGGCTTCTCTGTTGACGACTTTAAGAAAGTAATTGATATAAAAGTTGTAGAGTGGCAAGACACTGATATGGATAAGTTTCTAAGACCATCAACACTGTTCGGCACGAAGTTTGAAAGCTATCTCAATCAAAAGGCAGGTGTAACCAATGCAAAGTCTAAAACAACAGTTGGAAGGTTTGATCATCTCAAAGACCGAGAGTGGTACGGCGAAAGAAGTTGAGTGTAAACTGTGCGACGATATGGGATACATACTAACAAGGGATAACGCAGGTCGCGAATATGCGGAAGAGTGCACCTGCCAAGAGAAAGCAAGGTTGGAGCAGATACTAAGAAATAGTGGTATAGCAGAAGCATTTAAGCGTCGCAACTTTAACAACTTTAAGACACTGGATAGTAAAGCGACAGAAATGAAAGAAAAGGCACTACAATATGTTAAAGAGTTTGACGACACAAAGAGCTTCTTTGTTGCAGGAATAGTTGGAAGTGGTAAAAGCCACATAACAATCGCGATCGCTAATGAGTTTATGAATAAAGGAATTGCCGTCAGATACGCACAATATGGAGATATGGTAAGAGAATTATTAAGTTGCCGACAAGATAACACTAACTATCATACCGTGGCCAACAAATACAAAAACGCAAGAGTGCTACTGATAGACGATTTATTCAAAGGAGCAGTAACGGAGTGGAACGGAATTAAAAGGTTAAACAGCCGAGATATTGAAATGTTGTTTGACATCATAAATTATAGATATATGAAGCAGAAGCCGATTATAGTCAGCAGTGAGTTTCTACCACAGGAACTGTTAGAGTTTGACGAAGGGATAGTTAGCAGGATAATTGAAATGAGCGAGGGTTTTGTTATAACGATAACCGATAAGACTATGAATAGGAGAATATAAAATGAGAGAGATATTGTTTAGAGGTAAGCGATTAGACAATGACGAGTGGGTCTATG
>CAYZPB010000053.1:0-6364 GCA_964480445.1 uncultured Caryophanales bacterium | reverse complement strand
AACTGTGTGACGATTGACCACGGTAATGGCATTAAAACACTGTATGCGCACCTAAGCAGCATTAGTGTTAGCAGAGGCAGTGCAATTGCTAAAGGACAACAAATTGGTATCATGGGTAGTACCGGTTACTCATACGGTGTACACTTGCACTTTGAAGTTATAGTTAATGGTGTTAAGAAAAACCCGATAAATTATGTCGGCACCTAATAGTTAAAAGTCTTTAAGGTCGTTCAACTAATGAACGACCTTTTTTGTTGTCATAAATCTTGTTATAATAAAGCAGTATAGATAATAACAACTGTGATAAACTTAAGTTGTCTATTTATGATGATTGAGGTGAAACGAGTGTATAAGATTTTAGTCGTAGAGGACGAAAAACTAATATCAGATATAATTAAGTTTAGCTTGGAGAAGGAAGGATACCAAGTTATAAGGGCCTATGATGGTAACGAAGCGCTGAGATTATTTGAAGAGCACGACCCAGACTTAGTCCTTCTGGATATAATGTTACCCAGTAAAGATGGCTTTGAGGTGTGTAAAGAGATAAGAAAAGTTGGGAACAAACCAATCATTATGCTAACTGCCAAAGATACTGAGATTGATACAGTTTTTGGCTTAGAGATTGGTGCGGACGATTATGTGACCAAACCCTTTTCTAATCGCGAATTAATGGCACGGATCAAAGCACTCTTGCGACGTTATCATACTGATGACAGTTTAAATACTGAGGCAGACATAAAGGTTGGCGAGATAAGGATTAATGAGAAAACATATGAGGTACATAAACGCGAGGAACTACTTAACTTAACGCATCGTGAATTTGAACTGCTGCGTTATTTTGCCAGAAGAAAAGGAGTTGTTCTGACGCGCGAACACCTTTTGCAGGCTGTCTGGGGTTACGATTACTTCGGCGATGAACGCACTGTTGATGTTACTATTCGCCGTCTACGGGAAAAAGTGGAGGATGATCCAAGTAATCCGGAGTATATTATAACTAAGCGCGGCCTAGGCTATTACTTTGCTAACAGAACCTGATAGAGAGGAAGCATCATAATGAAGAGCTTTTTCAATAGTATTCAGTGGAAGCTGATTGTTATTTATGTCCTTCTTACCTTGATTGCGATGCAAATTATTGGACTCTACTTCGTTCAGGCAACAGACGAATATTATTTAGATAACTTTGACAGCACATTGGAAACTCAGGCTGGCTTACTCTCTGTTAACCTAGAACGCTATTTAAGTGAAGATACTATTAATCAGGATGAGATTGACCTTTTAGTAAACAACTTGTTTGCGCTTAGCGGTGTTGATGTTTCTATTATGGACCGTAATGGTCTGGTAATTAGCACAACCGAACAACGATCAGCCAATATTATTGGCAAAAAGATTTCGCAAACGGAGGTTAACTCAGCCTTACTAGGGACACGCAGCGAAGCGACAAGAGTGAACACAGAAAATGGAGAGCGGACAAAGTATTTAGCGTTGCCAGTAAAACAAGGTGGTAATGTTATTGGCGTTGTTTTTTTACAAGCCTCGCTTGAGAGTGTCTATGAAACAATCGGCAAGATCAACCGAATCTTATTTTCAGCAATTCTTATTGCTCTTATAGCAACTGTTATTTTGGGATATTTGCTTTCTCTAACAATAACTAAACCAATTAAAGAGATTAAGGAACAGGCAGAAAATATTAGTCGCGGTGATTATAAACAAGAGGTTGTAATATATGGCGATGATGAAATTGGTGATTTAGGACAGACTTTTAATCTGATGGCAGTTAAGCTTAGTGACACAATCGACCAACTAAATGAAGAGAAAGAGAAACTTGCGAGCATTCTAAGTAATATGAGTGATGGTGTTATCGCTTTAGACAAGGATGAAAAAATAATTCTAATCAATCAACGTGCAACTGAGCTTCTAAATATAGAAGAAGAAGATCTACTCGATCAACGCATCGGTGCCATTTTAGGCGAGGCATATGTTCCAGAAGAAGAGGAGACAATTATCAGTCGACATCAAGAGGGTGTACAAGATCGAATCCTGAAGTTAACTAATAATAAACTTGAACTCGATGAAGAAAAGACTGGCACGATTATCGTAATATATGATGTTACCAAAGAGCAGAAACATGAACAGATGCGCAAAGATTTTGTTGCGAATGTATCACATGAACTGCGTACGCCACTAACAACAATCAAAAGCTATATTGAGGCCCTAAATGATGGCGCGATTAGAGATGAGAAAGTAGCAACTAATTTTATAAGAGTTGCCAATCAGGAGACAGATCGCATGGTGCGGCTAGTTAATGATCTTTTGACCCTATCTAGAATTGAAGGAGATGTCTTAGAACTTAAACTTACAACCATATCAATTTCTACGCTAATTGAAGATGTTATTGATCGCTTTAATATCAAGCTGCGGGAGAAAGAGATTACTTGCACTTACCATGCAGAAGGAAAACTGCCCTTACTTTATATTGACCCTGACAAAATCGATCAGGTTTTAAATAACTTAATTTATAATGCAATAAAATATACTGAAGCCGGCGGCGAGATTAAAATCATAAGCTATGTTGCAGATGATAAGGTTTATGTGGAAATTACTGATACTGGCGTTGGCATACCAACTGAAGACCTGTCGTTTCTATTTGAGCGTTTTTATCGTGTAGATAAGGCACGTTCTCGTGAGCGTGGTGGGACTGGTTTAGGTCTGGCGATTACACGCGAAATAATTAAGGCTCATCAGGGCGGCATAAATGTTGAGAGCGAACTAGGTAAGGGCACTAAATTCAGCTTTTACTTACCAATTACCGAGGAGGCGGTTAAGAATGTTGGAGAGGATTAAATCAATACTTTTAGTTTCTTTAGTTATTCTTAGCCTGCTATTAATAGCTGCCATTAACATGTTCGATTTTAATCGCAGCAGTGAATCTCTTTCCGAATATTACCCGCAAATTACCTTAGGCGACAACAAAGTGCTGGAGGAAGTAGTTAGCCCGGAAAAAATTATTGTACACTCGGCTGATGAATCGCATTTTCTCTTAAATAGAAACAATCCGTTTTATAGTTTAATTTATAATGAAGTGAAGAAGTTTACTTTCTTTACTCCGGCTATTGTTGAGGAACAGATTGATTGGGATAAACTGCGAAACGAAAAAAATGGCTTAGAATTAGTTTTCGCCCAAGCTCATGACTCGAATACTTTGAAAGCAATCTTTGATTTAACTGCAGGCTTTACATACATGCCATCAATTGATCGCATCTGGTTTTTTACTGATGACATGGAGGATGTTGGAGTTTATTTTATCTCTGAAGAATTGGACCGTGTCTATTATGCAAGAACTATTAACACAGCTCCGCTGATTGATAAATATCTAAGTGAGTTAGACGACGAACAACGATTTTCCTATCACCTATCCGGCGTAATAGGGGATGCTATAAATGTTGAGAAGGGTTATTATCTGCCGGTAGACGAACTTGTGGCTGATCGAATTAGCAAAAAAAGTCTTAACTTTTCCGAGAATAATGTAATTCAGATGATTTTTTCTGTTCCCAGCTCAGTCCGTCTCTTCTATTCTGGGGACAATCAAGATACAGTTTATTATACAGATGGTATTAGTAGTTTAGAATATTATAATGAGACAAATGCTTTCAGCTTTTACCAACCTGTGCTAGAGGAACAACTAAGGTTTAATATGGAAAGGGAGCTAGCGGCGACAGTTAAATTTGTTAATCAGCACGGTGGTTGGGATGGAGATTATCTGCTCACATCTGCTTATAATAAATTTAATGGTACAAAAGTCGATTTTCGCTTCACGAAATATATAGATGGAATCCCAATCTATACAGTAAAAGAAATGTATGGGCAGATACAGATAGAAGCAAATAACAATTTAGTTAGCAATTATAAACGTTCAACTTTATTAGTTGAAAAGACTACCAGGCAGGCACAGAAAAATATGTCTGGTCCCGAGCTGCTAGAGTCTCTGGCGGAAATAGCGATTGAGGAAGAGCAGATTAGAGATATTAATCTTTTTTATATATTAAGAAAATCCGATGGCAGTCTGGAATTAGAACCATACTGGTTAATCGAATATGACCAAGCATCGATATATATGATCGCTGCTGCTAAGTAAGGGGGTAGGCTAAATGGATTGGGGGAAAACGAAAACTATCTTAATTATCGCATTTCTGATGCTAAATGTGCTCCTAGGCTATCAACTATACTTGAAATATGATGAGTCAGATTATCAACTTTGGGATAAGGGGAGCGAGAAAGAAATATCTGAGCTCTTAGAAGAGTATGGGATTACAATTTCAGGCGTCATACCTAGTGATAAACAGACTATGAACTTTATCCGTGCTAATGTTCTTACCTTCGAAGGAGAATTGCTGTATAGTTCTATAAATTATGATAACATAACAGAAAATAATATTAGTTCAATTTTAACGGATTCCGTGAAAAATATTAATGAGTTTACTTACAGTGAGCAAGAATCAATTGAAGGAACGCAAATTGTTTTCTCTCAGTTAAAATCAGGTTTTCCGCTATTTGGAGGACGACTGACTGTTGATTTAACAGGTAATGATCTGCTTCGCTACAAGCAAGTTTATCTTGAAGTTGTAGGTGAGGGAGCTGGGCGGCAGATTATTTCTGCTACAAAAGCCCTTAAAAGTGCAATTGACCTGCAGTTAATACCTAATAATTCAGAGATTGAGTCGTTAACACTGGGATATTACGGAGAAGGAGTTCAATCGATTTTAGATGAAATACCACCAGTTTGGCGTGTTGTTTACAAGTCTGAAGATATTATTAATGTCTTACATATAAATGCTATTACAGGTGAAAACGTGCTAAAATTAGGATAAATTATTTGTATGATGGGAAAATGGTTGGAGGATAAATTTGATAAAATATAGCGTATTAGCAAGCGGAAGCACTGGCAACTCAATATATATTGGGACAGAGAATAAAAACATTTTAGTCGATGCAGGGATTAGTGGACGCCAACTAGAGGAATCGCTCGCTGAAATAAATATAATGATTGAACAACTGGACGGAATTTTTGTCACGCACGAACACTATGACCACGTGAGAGGAATCGGTGTAATTGCGAGAAAATTCAAAATTCCACTTTATATGAATTACAACACTTTTTGTAATCTGCCTCAAATAGTTGGCAACATAGATAAATCCTTAATTAGAATTATAAATACAGGAGGAAAGCAGGATCTAGGTGGCTTAGAAGTTGAATCCTTTGGTGTTTCTCATGATGCTGCTGAACCTGTAGGCTACACTGTAAGTGCAAATAATTATAATTTAAGCATCATAACTGACTTGGGCTATGTAAGCAACGCGATTAAAGATCGCATTCGTGGATCACACGCCTTTATTATCGAAGCTAATCACTGTGTTGAGATGCTGCGTATGGGTTCATACCCTTGGCCCCTTAAAATGCGTATACTAAGCGATCTTGGGCACCTCTCGAATGATGCTGCTGCAGATGCACTGGTAGATCTTATAACAGAGAACACCAAGCGTGTTCATCTGTTTCATCGCAGTCAAGATAATAACCAGCCTGATCTAGCAAGGTTGACGGTTGTTGAAACTTTACAACGTTACAATCTTGATCATGAGAGGTTGAAAATATTAGATACTCATGCAGATCAACCGACTGATATAGAAATAATTGGATTATAAACAAAAGACATAGGAGTGATTTAGATGAACAGAAGTGGTATATCAACCTTTTTTCTTGCTTTTTTCTCAGCGATCATTGGTGCTCTGCTCATGATTTTTGGCCTTTATCTCGCGCTAAGCGGGGGCTTCCTTGAACTGCCAGAATCATTAGTTGAACAGCTAGCTTACGTGGAACAAGAAAATGGGATAAAAACTGAAGTAAATGTGGACGTGCTGGAGTATAACTCGGCGGTTATTGAAGCAGTAAAGAAGGTTAGACCATCAGTAGTGGGTGTCGTGAATATACAGGAAAGAAACTATTTATGGGATTCACAGTTACAAGATGTGGATGCTGGCGAGGGTTCTGGCTTTGTATTCACAGTTCAAGATGGTAAGGGCTATGTTCTAACAAACCACCATGTTGTAGTAGGCGCCAAAGAACTTGAAATTATTTTAAGTTCTGGTGAGAGGGTTAAGGGTGAGTTAGTTGGAACAGATCAATTGACCGATTTAGCAATCATCGCAATTGATGAGGAGCATGTTGAAGGAGTTGCTGAGCTAGGAGAATCTAACAATCTGCAAATTGGTGAGACAGCAATCGCGATTGGCAACCCATTAGGGCACGCCTTTTCCCAAACTGTTACCAAAGGTATAATTAGTTCTGATAACCGGACTCTGCGAATGGATA
>CAYZPB010000052.1:0-6391 GCA_964480445.1 uncultured Caryophanales bacterium | reverse complement strand
TCGGATTTAAGTCTACTACCAGATGTACGCAAGTACCTCTCCGCCAGTTTGTTTATTACGAGCCTCTCTATCAGTTAGAACACCTTGTGATGTCGATATAATTGCAATACCTAGTCCTCCAAGTACCCTTGGAACCTCATTGTTTTTCGCATAAACTCTTAAACCTGGCTTGCTAATTCTTTTTAAACCTGTTATTACTCTTTCATTATTCGGTCCGTATTTAAGAAAGACACGAATTATTCCTTGTTTAGTATCTTCTATATACTCAGCATCTCGAATAAAACCTTCACGTTTTAAAATCTCCGCAATCTCACGTTTCACGTTTGACGCCGGTATTTCAACTATTTCGTGACGAACCATATTCGCATTTCTTATTCGAGTTAACATATCTGCAATTGGATCTGTCATTGCCATCTAAGTATCCTCCCTCCATAGCCTGGATTTACCAGCTAGCTTTTTTTACTCCAGGAATTTGTCCCTGACTCGCAAGCTCGCGGAAACAAATTCTACACAGCATAAACTTACGTAAAACTGAACGTGGTCGTCCACAACGTTGACAACGTGTATATTCACGAACTTTATACTTTTGTGGTCGCTTCTGTTTAGCGATCATTGATTTCTTGGCCACTTAATTCCCTCCTCAAATGCTTATTTCTTAAACGGCATTCCTAATTGACTTAATAGTTCGTAGGCTTCTTCATCTGTATTTGCGGTTGTTACAAAAACTATGTCCATCCCACGGAGTTTATCAATTTTGTCATAGTCAATCTCTGGGAACATCAATTGCTCTTTAAGTCCTAAAGTGTAGTTTCCACGTCCATCAAAAGATTTACTTGAAACTCCACGAAAGTCTCGGACACGAGGTAAAGATATGTTCACTAGTTTATCAATAAAATGATACATTCTTTCCCCACGAAGTGTTACCTTCGCACCAATCGGCATATCTTCACGCAGCTTAAAGCCTGCAATTGACCTCTTAGCACGTGTAATGACCGGCCTCTGACCAGCAATCAATTGAATATCCGCTACTGCACTATCAAGAATCTTTGAGTTCTGAACAGCTTCCCCAAGTCCCATATTGATTACAACCTTATCAACACGCGGAACCTGCATAACGGATTTATAATCAAACTTTTTCATCATCGCTGGTGTTATTTCATTAATATATAGTTCATTTAATCTTGCCGCCACTATTTATACTCTCCTTCCAACCTGGTTACTTATCAAGAACTTCGCCAGACTTTTTAGCATATCTTACCTTTTCACCATTCTTCAAAAACTTAACGCCAACCTTTGTAGGTTCCCCAGTTTTCGGATCAAGGAGCATAACTTTCGAAGAATCGATTGGTGCTTCTTTTTCAATTATGCCTCCCTGTTGGTTTTCTTGAGAAGGTCTTGAATGCTTTTTAATCATGTTGACACCTTCAACTAGAACCTTACCCTCTCTCGGAAAAACAAATATTACTCTACCTTTTTTCCCTTTATCAGTACCACTGATAACAATAACGTTATCCCCTCTATTAACATGTATCTTGTGGGTTTCTCTCAAGGGTTTCATGGAAACACCTCCTCATATTAAAAATTAAATTACCTCCGGAGCAAGGGAGATTATTTTCATAAAATCCTTCTCCCGCAATTCACGTGCAACTGGACCGAAGATACGAGTGCCAGTTGGACTTTTGTCCTCTTTAATTATTACTGCAGCATTATTATCAAATCTTATATAAGAACCGTCATCTCTTCTTGTTCCTTTTTTTGTTCTAACAATAACTGCTTTAACGACGTCACCTTTTTTAACAACGCCACCTGGTGTAGCCTCTTTAACAGAAGCGACAATAACTTCGCCAACAGTAGCTGTCTTTTTGCCCGAGGCACCAAGAACTTTGATTGCCATTATTCTTTTTGCTCCAGAATTATCAGCAACGCTTAGCATCGTTTGAGTTTGTATCATCTTCTTTTCCTCCTTTGAGAACTGAGCTACATACTAACTACTAGACTGTAACTCCCTTTTCTAAAATCTCTGCCAGACGCCATCTCTTATTTTTAGAAAGTGGTCTAGTCTCAATAATCTTTACTGTGTCGCCAATTTTTGCTTGATTACCCTCGTCATGTGTATGATATTTTTTGGTGCGTTTCATATTTTTACCATATAAAGGGTGTTTTTTGAAAGACTCAACTGCTACAACAACTGTTTTGTCCATCTTGTCACTCACTACTTTTCCAACTAATGACTTACGATTACTTATTACTGCCATTATGAAACCTCCTTTCAGACCTACCTCTTAATACCTAACTCTCGTTCTCGTAATACAGTGTTAGCGCGTGCAATTGCTTTTCTTACTAATGGAATACGAGCTGTGTTTTCTAGCTGACCCGTTGCTAATTGAAAACGGAGGTTAAACAATTCATCTTTATTTTTCTTAATACTTTGTTCAATCTCAACAGTCGTCATGTTTCTATACTCTTCAGCCTTCATTCGAGTCACCACCTACTTCTTCACGCTTAACAAACTTTGTCTTAATCGGCAGCTTGTGAGCCGCCAGGCGCATTGCTTCACGTGCTACTTCTTCTGGCATTCCACCAATTTCAAACATGATCTTGCCAGGTTTTACAACTGCAACCCATTTTTCTGGGTTACCCTTACCGCTTCCCATACGTACTTCTAATGGTTTCTGTGTTACAGGCTTTGATGGGAAAATCTTGATCCATACTTTACCACCACGCCTTGTATATCTTGTCATGGCAATACGTGCCGCTTCAATTTGTCGATTGGTAATCCATGCAGGTTCCAGGGCTTGAAGTCCATATTCACCATAAGAAACTGTTGTTCCACCTTTTGCCTTGCCACGCATTCTACCACGAAACTCTTTACGATACTTAACACGTTTTGGCATTAACACGATTATCTGCCTCCTTCCTTAGCTTCCTTGTTCTTCGCCTCAGGAAGAACCTCCCCACGATATATCCAAACCTTAACCCCTAATAATCCATAAGTTGTTAAAGCTTCAGCAGCACCATAATCAATATCCGCTCTTAGTGTATGTAGAGGTACTGTCCCTTCACTATAACCTTCACTACGTGCAATCTCTGCGCCGCCTAAACGACCACTTACAAGAGTTCTAATACCAAGTCCACCTGCACGCATCGTTCTTTGAATTGCTTGTTTCATTGCACGACGATAAGAAACTCTACGCTCAAGCTGTTGTGCAATACTTTCAGCAACAATTACCGCATTTAATTCAGGATGTTTAATCTCTGCAATATTTACATGAACTTTTTTATCAGTTAGCTTAATAAGTGCCTTTCTAATGTTTTCAACCTCTGAACCACCTCTACCTATAACTACTCCTGGTTTAGCAGTATGGATTGTAACATTTACACGATTAACAGCTCGCTCAATCTCAATATGTGAAAGTGCTGAATCCTTTAATCGTTTTTCAAGAAATTCACGTATCTTAATATCCTCCAGTAATAGATCTGCGTAGTTTTTATCCGCGTACCATTTTGAATCCCAGTCGCGTATAATTCCTAATCGCAAACCAATCGGATTAACTTTTTGTCCCAAATTTTATCCCTCCTTTTTCTCAGTGAGAACGATTGTAATATGACTGGTCCTCTTATTAATTCTGCTTGCGCGACCCTGCGCCCTCGGACGAAATCGTTTCATCGTTGCGCCTTGGTTGGCGTAAGCTTCGCTTACCACTAAATTCGTTGGATTCATTTTAAAGTTGTTTTCTGCGTTTGCAATTGCAGAATTTAATACTTTTTCAACAATTGGTGATGCTGCCTTCGGTGTCATTTTAAGAATTGATATTGCCTCACCTATATCTTTGCCTCGAATTAGGTCTACAACTAGACCAGCCTTACGAGGAGCAATTCGCACATGCTTTGCTACAGCTTTTGCTTGTTGCATTTTTGTACCTCCTCTCAGTCAATTAACGCTTAGTCCTTTTATCGTCTGCGTGCCCTTTATAAACACGAGTTGGCGCGAATTCACCTAACTTATGTCCTACCATATCTTCTGTTATATAGATAGGTACATGTTTGCGGCCGTCATGTACTGCAATTGTGTGTCCAATAAATTGCGGAAAAATTGTAGAACGGCGTGACCAAGTTTTAACAACTCTCTTTTCTTTTTTATCATTTAAAACTTCTATTTTATTTAATAAGTGGCTATCTGCAAAAGGCCCTTTCTTTAAACTACGTCCCATACAAATACCTCCTTCCTATTTCTTACGTCTACGAATAATGTATTTGTTAGACACGTTCTTCTTCTTACGAGTTTTATACCCAATAGTAGGTACTCCCCATGGTGTAACAGGTGACTTTCTTCCCACTGGTGCTTTACCTTCTCCACCGCCGTGTGGGTGATCAACTGGATTCATAACTACTCCACGAGTTCCTGGTCTTTTGTTCATCCAACGAGAACGTCCTGCTTTACCAATAGTGACATTCTCATGATCTACGTTTCCAACTTGCCCGATTGTTGCTCGGCATTCCTTGCGAACCATTCTAACCTCGCCTGAGCTTAGTCTAAGTGAAACATAATCATTAAACTTACCAAGCAATTGTGCCTCAGCTCCTGCTGCACGTGCTAGCTGTCCGCCTTTGCCGGCTTTCATCTCTACGTTGTGCACAACTGTTCCAACTGGTATGTTCTCAAGCGGTAATGCATTTCCTACAACAATATCAGCCTTAGGTCCAGACATAATCATGTTGCCAACTGTTAATCCCTTAGGTGCCAGAATATATCTTTTCTCACCGTCTAAATAATGGATTAAAGCTATATTAGCTGAACGATTTGGATCATACTCAATCGTTGCTACTCGACCTGGTACATCATCTTTATTTCTTCTAAAGTCGATTATTCTATATTGTCTTTTATGACCACCACCTTGGTGACGAACAGTAATCCTACCTTGATGATTACGGCCCGCTCTCTTGCTTAAAGGCGCAAGTAAGGATTTTTCTGGTTTGTCTGTTGTGATTTCATCAAAACTCAGTCCTGACATTTGACGCCTAGCTGGTGAGGTCGGTTTATAATATTTAATTCCCATTTCTAATTCCCTCCTTTACAAAATCCTATGCTTCAAACAATTCGATTGTTTTGCTGTCTTCAGTTAAGGTTATAATTGCTTTCTTCCAGCTTCTCGTATATCCAGAGTATCTGCCGTATGTTTTTGGTTTAGACGGCATCTGCACGATGTTAATTTTTTTAACATCGACATCAAAAATCTCCTGGATTGCAAGTTTAACCTCAGTTTTGTTAGCTTTTTTATCAACTTCGAAAACATATTTATTTTGTGCCATAAAATCGCTAGTTTTCTCAGTAATAACTGGTCTTAGAATAATGTCGCGAGGATTTTTTATCATACTAACACCTCCTCTATTCTTTCAACGGCTTCTTTTGTGATAATCAGCTGATCATAGTATAAAATATCATAAACATTTATTCCTTCAGCTGTTAAAAATTTAACTCCTGTTAGATTTCTTAATGAAAGAAGTGTATTGTCATCATAATCTTTATCAACAACTAAAACCTTACCCTTTACATTCAGGTTCTCTAAAAGTTTTACCATCTCTTTAGTCTTGGGTTCATCAAAGTTTAACTCATTAAGTACGATTAACTCATTAGCAATAACCTTGCTTGATAATGCAGATTTAAGCGCTAATCTCCGTACTTTTTTTGGCAACTTATATGAATAACTTCTTGGCGTTGGGCCAAAAGTAGTTCCGCCACCCACCCAGATTGGTGATCTAATCGACCCCGCACGCGCACGACCGGTTCCTTTCTGGCGCCATGGCTTACGCCCGCCTCCCCTTACCTCGGCACGACCCTTAACTTTATGTGTTCCTTGACGTTGTGATGCTTGCTGCATAACTACAGCATCGTGTAATACTGCGGTATTAGGTTCTATTCCAAAGATTGAATCTTTAAGATTAATCTTCTCAAGTTCTTTCCCATTCATATCATATAACGCTACTTTAGGCATAGCTGGTCCTCCTTTCTACTACTACTAAACTATTTTTTCCCTTTAACGGCTTCTTTTATAATGATGTAACTTTTTTTCGGTCCTGGTATTGAGCCTTTAATTAATAGAAGATCTCTCTCCTGATCAACACGAACAATCTCAAGATTCTGAATTGAAACTCTATCTCCACCCATTCTTCCAGGTAATGGTCTCCCTTTAAATACTCTAGCTGGATCCACAGGTCCCAATGAACCTACACCACGATGGTAGCGTGAACCGTGTGACATCGGACCACGTCTTTGATTATGTCTTTTGATTGAACCAGCAAATCCTTTTCCTTTGCTTTTTCCAACTACGTCCACTACATCGCCTTGAGCGAATATATCAGCTTTTAGTTGTTGACCAACTTCGTACTCCTC
>CAYZPB010000051.1:0-6567 GCA_964480445.1 uncultured Caryophanales bacterium | reverse complement strand
TAAGGGAATTTTATGCAAAATCGCAAGGTGTGTACCACCTTGCCCTGCTTGCCACAATAATCAGGAATCTATTGAAAGACCTTAAGATTAAGCTATTTTGTTAAGAAAATTCCTGATAAGTTTTTGCATAAAGAGTCAAAAGTTAATTATCAATATCTACATTCATTGTTTTGCGCAATCGTATGTATATAAATTTAAATGCAAGAACTCTAACAAGTCGACTTTGTTGTTACCATATTTTTTAACTTACCCAAAACAAGCATGACTGCTAAAGCCATTATAGCTACAGCAATGCGGTATGCTGTTTCAGATTTTCCAATCATCATTAAAGTTATTGTAATGCATAACAATAAAAGAGAAATCCATCTGCTTCGTCTTTTATTTTGTCTAAGGGTTTATTTTCATCTTCAACAGGAGCGAGCAAGAAAACAATACAGGTGGATACTACGGAAGCGAAAATGCCGCGGACAGCATTCCAAGGAAACCAGTATAGTAGCCCAAGGACAGCCAATAATAACAGTATGGAAAAATATAGCAATTTCGCTGAGTTCTTGCATGATAACCTCCAGCTACTGGCCGCAAAACCCCATAAGCCAGCATAAAAATCAAACTCTGCCACAACATATGACACAGCAACCCGATGATGACTACCGTAATAAAGTTAATAATTAAAATAGTTCCTTGCCAAAAGCCATAAGCATACAGCTCTCGATCCTCGGATTTTATAATATTCCAAACCACAAGTTTATTTGTAAGTAAATTTGCAAAATGTTTCACGGTTCCCTCCTCAGTGTTATTTACAGAGATAAAGCAATACCTTTACTGTAAATTTGCTGGAATCATGTAAAATCTGTATTGCTCCATCATAGTTTTTCAAGGCTGCCTCAACGCTCTTTAAACCTAACCCATGATTTTCCTTGTCGGTTTTATAAGAAATAAAATGGTCATCTACCCTTTTCAATTTTCCATCATAGGAATTATTAATTTCAATTATCAGACGCCCTTTTGTATACTTTAATTTTATATCAATCCATCGGTCATCAATATTTGAAACTGCTTCTATTGCGTTATCAAGAAGATTTCCGAGAATAACAGCTATATCAAATGTTTTCAGAGATAACTCCTCTGGGATTAGAATATCGGTGGAGACTAAGATATTTAGGTTTTTAGATGAATTCAATTTGAAGTTAATAATACTGTCTATAGTGTTGTTTCCACTGTTTACATACTCTTCATTCACGCCATAGAAAGAAGTCAGCTCTGAAAGCTGCTTTAATAGTTCCTCGAATTGCCCAGATTGTGCTAATCCATATAATGGCGAGAGTTTGTTTTTTAGATCATGACGCAACATCCGTATGCTCTCAAGAGACTTTTTCATTATCTGAACTTGATGCTCATAAAAACGGCTTTGCTCTTGTGCTAATCTTTGCTCCATTTGATTGACAAGCAAAGAAGAAATCTCATCATACAGAAAAAAGGTCAGAATATTGATTGTCAAAGCACTTCCCATACAAATCAATAGCATAGTATGTGAAACACTTGAAGAACTAAAAATAGAAAAAAGCAAAACAACTGTTCCTGAAGGTACAGCCAGCAAACTTAACCAATACACATTAGGCATAGGAACTTCATACTTTACATTTTTGAAACCTTGAACCAATAGAACTAAGGCAAGGGATGCAATTCGAATCACAATGATGCCAAATTCTGATTCATAGGGAAACGGTTTTATAAGATTTAATTTGAGATAGCTTGTCAAAAAAGCAAATAATGTCTCGACAATCATGAGGGTGAAATAGATGACAGCTACCGTAAGTATAGATTTTTTCAAATTTCCATCATACATCAGTGTTAAAAGAAATAAAAGCAACAGATTCGCTACCATAACAATGATCGGGACCTCTAAGAAAATATGGGTTGCTGTAATGACAAGAAAATACCCTATGTATGCCATGAATTCAATTGATTGATTAACTTTTTTATCCGAATAAAAGATATGCATATATTTGTATAGAACATACGCCATAAACAAATTACCTAATATATAAATCACACAATAGCTTTCCAAATTTGCATCCTCCAGTTAAGCCTCATTTATTTGCAAGTTGCGGAACTCTTGCCGTTTTGTTCGGCCAATGGGTAGTGTTACATCATTAGACATAACTACCTCCGAATACCTCAATATAGCCACATGATTATAGTTAATCAAAAAAGATCGGTGGATGCGTAAAAATTGATACCCCGCAACCTTTAGTTCGATATCCTCTAATTTCCCATAAAATATATCTTCACAATTTGTCGTTACAATTTTTATTTCCCTGTTTTGGCTCTCAAAATAAATAATGTCGTTAATAGGGATCTTATAAAAATCATGTAATTTTTGATATTGAAAAGATTCATTAATCTTTTTTGCTCGTTCCATCGCTAATTTCAAATCATCTATAACAGTTGATGCCTGTATGGGTTTTGGTATAAAATGTAGTGGCTGAACATCAAAGAGCTGGCGATCATAGCCGTCTTTACCTGATATATACACAATTTCTGTGGCATAATCTTTCATTACTTTCCTAATTTGGAATCCAACCTCAACACCATTTATTACTCCCATTTCTATATCTAAGTAAATTAAATCATAAGAGTTCCCCTGTGCCAAATATGAAAGCAGACTTTCTCCTGAAAAAGACACATCTATTTTGACTTTCAAGCAATTTTTATTTGAATAATCCAAAATAATGTTCTCAATTTGGCTACATATTTTTTTATCGTCATCGCAAATTGCTATATTCATTTTTCCATCCTCCTTGATACATAGTACATATCAAATTATACACTATTATACTTTAAATTCATCATCATAACCAGTTAATGTAATGAAAGGTATATCTCAATGTAATTAACGGCATAATTGTCGTTTACTACATCAGCAGGTACATTTCGTTACATCGTTCTGTAAAAGTGGAAAAAATTTGTTATACTTTAAACAAGTTAGATATAAGAAAGGGGAGTAATGGGTTAGTTTTTTAGTAAAAATTACTTTCTCATCACAAAATTTGATGTACTGCAAGAACATTATGAAAAAAGCTACATATATTATTTCCAATTTAAAAGCCAGTACCACCGTTTTAGTTTCTTGGGTCTAAATCCATTTTATTGAGTAAATGGGAAATTTTATATTGACAAATTAGTCTATAAGTAATAGACTAATAGTATAAAGTCGATATTTTATAGACCAAGGAGGGGTGATTGTGAATATATACAAACTTACTGAAAGTGAAGAAAAGTTTGCAGAATTAATCTGGCAGAACGAGCCGATTGGTTCTGGAGATCTTGTGAAGCTATGTGAAAAAGAAATGGAATGGAAGAAGTCCACAACATATACAGTACTTAAAAAACTATGTGAAAAGGATATTTTTCAAAATAATAATGCTATGGTTTCATCCCAAATTACAAAGGATGAGTATTATGCAAAGCAAAGCATACGTTTCGTTGAGGATACTTTTGGAGGATCCTTGCCGAAATTTTTAACAGCTTTTATAAGTGGTAAAAGATTAAGTAAACATCAGGCTGAAGAGTTGAAAAGATTGATTGATGAGCACAAGGGGGGGAGCAATGAGTGAATTATTTCTTTATGTATTAAACATGAGCCTTACAGCAAGCTATGTAATTCTTTTTGTGATATTTGTAAGACTATTACTCAAAAAAGCACCTAAGGTTATTTCCTATGCTTTATGGGGTGTGGTTGCTTTTCGCTTGATAATTCCCTTCTCCTTTGAAAGCAAATTTAGTCTTATGCCACGAAATACAAGCGCTGTGCCAATCCCTCATGATATCATTTATCAGCAAAGCCCACAAATTAACAGTGGGATAGAAATAGTTGATTCTTTTGTAAGCAGTTCACTCCCCACACCGGCTTTTGGGGCAAGTGCAAATCCACTTCAAATTTATATTGGAATAGGAGCCTACATCTGGGTTTTAGGCATTATAGCTTTGCTTGTTTATAGCCTTGTTTCTATTTTAATCTTAAAAGGGCAGCTTAAAAGTGCACAATTGATAGAAAAAAATATCTTCGAAGCAAAGAATTTGAAAACGCCGTTTGTGCTGGGATTAATAAGACCTAAGATATATTTACCAGTTGGACTTAACGTTGAAGAAAGAAGTTATATTTTGCTGCATGAACAGACCCATATCTATCGAAAGGATCACATTATTAAGGTGTTAGCTTTCTTGACACTGTCTATCCACTGGTTTAATCCCCTTGTGTGGATTGCATTCATGTTAATGGGTACGGATATGGAGCTTTCTTGTGATGAAAGAGTACTGAAAGAAATGAATGAAGACATTAAAAAGCCTTATGCGAATTCGTTATTGTCACTTGCTACTGAAAAGCGTATCTTGAATGTTAGTTCGCTTGCTTTTGGCGAGGGGAATGTAAGAGGGAGGATAAAAAATGTTTTAAACTATAAAAAGCCTCGGTTTTGGGTGGTTGTTTGTACCTGTGCTTTGATAATCATTATCGGCATTGGGTTTACTACCAATCCCAAAGTAAGCAGACATTTTTCTATGACAGGCAATCGTCTTTCTGATTTACAGCCCTTGGATATTACCCAAACTATTGGAGATAGTGTGGACAGAGATTTTTCGGAAATTATGCTTGCACCCGATAATTTCGGACTCATAGTTTCTGCTGATTTTAGCTATGTGGAAAGTGAGGCGATTCGCTTTTTATACGACATTGGCGATGAAAGCTGCAAAGCAGCGCAGCTTCGAATTTTCATAGAGGATTCAGAGTTTTTTATCACCGATTCAAAGGAGTGGGTAGCACCCAAAAAGCAGATATTTCACCTATATTCCTATTTAGAGGCACTCAAATATTTGCCGAAGGAAGCTATTTGGGCAATGACTGATGAAAAGCCTCAGCGTTATTCCATTGAACTGTCTGCAAATAACAATAAATACAACGAGGGGCGACAGATTTATTACAACAAAAATGGAGTGACAGAAAATAACAGTTGGCAAATTCGCTTGGATATTCAACCATTGTACGGTACGGAAGACAGCGACTATCACGGCGTAGGTAATGACATTCTTCATGTGTATTATAATGCCAGTGAGCTTGCTGACAATAGAGGATGGACAGACTGATATTTGATAGAAAGTTTTCTTGCCGTTAAAGGAAGTATTTGTGTAATTTAATTAACAACTATATTAATACAATTAGTATTAAATAAAGTAAATATAATTTATATAACATGCAATATACAAACAGGAATTTATCGAGAGGATAATTTATATTTTACGTGCAAATCACCTAAAAATAGGGGCTGCAACTTGTAGTTGCGAAGTTTCCATGTCTATTTGGTGGAGTGCAACCACTACAGATGTTAAGATATAGACATGAAACAGGGGGTGCTATTATGATATTTGGAGAGAAACTCCAGTTACTAAGAAAACAAAAAGGTTTATCTCAAGAGAAACTATCTGAACAGTTAAAAGTATCAAGGCAAGCTATTTCTAAATGGGAATTAGGCGAATCGTTACCAGACACAGAAAATGTAGTAAAGCTTAGTAAGTTGTTCGGTGTTTCGATTGATTATCTGCTAAACGATGGCATAAGTAATGAAAAAGACATACCTGCGGTGCAAAACAACACAGTTGTTTTGCAGAATAAATTTCACTCTACTATGAAATTTATTCTTGGGGCTGCTTGTTCTGCTATTGGTTGCATCGGAGGCATAACCCTATTTGTTTTGTCTACAATGATAAAGGTGCATGTCACAAAAAAAAGAATTTTACCTGATGGTTCCGTTGAACATTATGGCGGTGGAGATGTACTTGGCTACAATTTTGTTGCTTTTATTCAGGAATATCGCTTGCAGGCACTCTTAGCTATTTTTATTATTTTAGTTATTTCTGGAGTTATCATCATGTGGATATCCAAAAGAAAGACACATCTCTAAAGATGACACTGCAATCGAACAAAATGAATATTCGGTTGGCATGAGCCTTTTACGCTCTCGTAGCAAATTTATATTTGACGGAGGTATATGAAATGAAAAAGGCAAAAGTATTATATATCATAATTACAATGCTTGCAGTATTGCAAGTTTATTCAATATTTCAAATTAACAGTCTAAAATCAAAGGTGCAACAAACAGAAAACGGAATAGCTTATGCCGAAGATCGCTTAGAGAGAAATATTAGTGAAATTTATTCAAATGTTGATAGAAAACTCGAAGAATATACAAGTCTTGTAACAAGCAGTGGATATGAAATCGGTGAACTCAACCTGCAAACACTGAAAGTGCCTGTAACTTTTAAATTACAGCCAAAAACACTTGCTGAAACAACTGCGGTATTCCTAAAATTTAGTGAGGAAAAAATTCTAATGGAAAGGCAAGACACTGAGTTTGTACTGACAAAGGATATTGCAATCACGGATGAAGTTTTTCCCACAATTATAATAGAGGATAAAGGTGTTTTACAGTTTGAGGAGCACGATTATCTCAGAGTAAATAACATCAAAGATGAAGTCTTTTCCTCTCTTTCACCTCGTTTTGAGGGGGAAAG
>CAYZPB010000050.1:1384-6577 GCA_964480445.1 uncultured Caryophanales bacterium | reverse complement strand
CAGGGGAAATTTATCTATTTCCGCAAAAGCGGTGCAAATCTGGGGACGCTGAACTCAGGAGACTCGGTGCAACATTTTGAGCCAATTTATGCTGATTTAGAGAAGACAGCTTATGCCGCTTACCTAGTTGAATTAACTGATCGGATTTTGGAGTCGGACCAACCAAATATCTGTTTATATGAACTGCTACTTAATGCTTTAGAGCAACTGGCGGCAGGAAAGGACGAAGAGATTGTAGTGAGAATTTTTGAGATGCAACTTTTTAGTGTTCTGGGTATTACACCGCAGCTGCTCTCTTGTTCAGTCTGTGATGGGCACCAAGAATTAGTTGGTTTTAGTATTGGCCATGGTGGATTACTTTGCAGACTGCATCTTGATGAGAGTAGTATTATTCTACAGACAAGCACGATAAAGCTGCTGCAAACTTTTTTGGTGATGGACTTAAGGAGATTAGGAGAAATTAATCTACGCGATGAAACTAGAGCTGAGTTGCGCCGGGTTACCGAAGGTTTTTTAGACCAGTACATTGGCGTTTCACTAAAATCACGCGGATTCCTGCAACAGCTGCAAAAGTTTGAAGAATAAAAATTTTGTTGATTTGTTTGGTTGCATAATCGCTTCGCAGTAGGATATAATTTAGATAATTAAATAGATTTGACAATGAAAGAGGAAAGTAGCTAGCAAACTATTATCTAAGCGAGTAGGGAACTTGTGAGAGCCCGCAAATAGCCTAGTGAAAGGCACTCTGGAGTCGTATAAATAAGTTGGATTGTCGCTTGACAATCAATTAGGGTGGAACCGCGGGAGTCGTCTCGTCCCTATACTATTTTTGGGGTATAGAGATGTGGGGACTTTTTTGTTTCTAGAATCAAAGGCGGAGGCGATGTTCGTGAATTTGCAGGAAATGATTTTAAGGTTACAGAAATATTGGTCAGAGTTAGGGTGTATTATCGGGCAACCTTATGATGTTGAGAAGGGCGCAGGAACAATGAACCCGTTAACTTTACTACGGGCGATTGGTCCAGAGCCGTGGAGTGTTGCCTATGTCGAACCGTCACGCCGACCAGCTGATGGTCGTTATGGTGAAAACCCAAATCGTCTCTACCAACATCATCAATTTCAAGTGCTTATTAAACCGTCGCCGGGAAATATCCAGGAGTTGTACCTAGATAGCCTTGTCGAGCTTGGAATTGACCCTTTAAGGCATGATATTCGATTCGTTGAGGATAATTGGGAGAACCCTACCTTTGGTGCTTGGGGGCTTGGCTGGGAGGTCTGGCTTGATGGTATGGAAATCACTCAATTTACTTATTTTCAACAGATTGGCGGTCTAGATTGCGACCCAATTTCAGTCGAACTTACCTATGGTATTGAGCGTTTAGCATCTTATGTTCAGGGGAAAGATGATGTGTTCGATTTAGAGTGGGTACGCGGTTATAGTTATGCTGATATTTTTAAGCAGCAGGAATATGAATACTCGAAGTATAGCTTCGAAGTTGCTGATGCGAAGATGCTGTTAGAACTTTTTAATATTTATGAAAAAGAAGCAGCGCGAATTATTGAGAAAAGACTTGTTTATCCTGCTTATGATTACATACTGAAATGTTCGCACGTTTTCAATCAAATTGATGCGCTTGGCGCAATAAGTGTGACTGAGCGTGCTAATTACATTGGGCGCGTCCGTAATTTAGCTCGCGCTTGTGCTCAGCTCTATTACGAGGAGCGGGAACAGCTTGGTTTTCCGCTGTTGAAGAAGTAAGCTAGCCGTGTGAATTGAGTTTAGAGAGCAGATTTTTTTGGGAGGAGAGCTGTTAAGTGGAGTATCAGGATTTATTGATTGAGATTGGCCTTGAGGAGATGCCGGCAAGGTACATAGATGATGCAAGCCAACAACTAGCTGATAGGTTAGTAGATTGGCTCGAGGAAGCAGCGATTTCTTATGAGCAAATTACTAGCTATTCAACACCTCGGCGCTTGGCCGTTATGGTAAGAGCTGTTGCGATACGTCAGGAGGATCGCGTCGAGGTAAGACGCGGCCCGTCGCTGGCAATTTCAAAAAATGAGGATGGTAGTTGGAGTCCTGCTGCTGAAGGTTTTGTTCGTGGTCAAAACGGCTCTATCAACGATTTATATGAAAAGAGTGTAAATGGGGTCGACTATATATTTCTACGCAAGGAGATAGTTGGGCAAGGAATCGAGGAGCTATTGCCACCAGCACTGTCTGAGCTGGTAAGTGGTATGAATTTCCCACAAAATATGCGTTGGGGTACTAATGAGATAAGCTATCTCCGACCAATTCACTGGTTGGTAGCGATTTATGGTGATAAAGTTCTACCTTTTGAACTTACTGGAATTAAATCAGGCAATATTAGCTACGGCCATCGATTTCTAGGTGGACCGGTCAAAATAGCTGAACCAAAACAATATTCAGAATTACTTGCTAAAGAATATGTAATTGTTGAGTCGAATAAAAGAGCAGCAATGATTGTTACGCAGATTGAGCAGTTGGAGCAAGAACATGGTTGGAAGGTTCCAATCGATGAAAAGTTATTAAATGAAGTAATTAATCTGGTTGAGTATCCGACAGTTTTTGTTGGCAATTATGCTGAGGAGTATCTGGAGTTACCAGCTATTGTCTTAGTTACAACGATGAAGGTACATCAGCGCTACTTTCCGGTCGAGAATATGTCAGGTCAGCTGCTGCCGTATTTTGTAGCGGTAAGAAATGGCGACGATAACTCACTAGAACTTGTTGCAAGGGGTAATGAAAAGGTAATTAGTTCACGTTTAGCTGACGCGCGTTTCTTTTATCTAGAGGATCAGAAAATAACGATTGCTGAACAACTTAAGAAACTATCACAGCTAATCTTTCAAAATAAATTAGGAACGGTTGCGGACAAATCTAGGCGTTTGGGTTCGTTAACTACGCTAATTGCTGAGCAATTAAGTGTTTCAGCTGCTGAACTTGCTTTTTGTCAGCGTGCCGCAGAAATATCTAAATTCGATCTTGTAACGAATATGGTTAATGAGTTTCCTGAGCTACAAGGTCATATGGGTGAGATTTATGCACTTAAACAAGGAGAACCAGCTGTTATTGCTACAGCGATAAATGAGCATTACCTACCACGTTTTAGCGGTGATCATTTGCCGACAAGTTTGGCGGGGCAAATAATCAGCATTGCTGATAAACTAGACAGTATTGTGGGTGCGTTTATTGTCGACAAAGCTCCTACCGGATCGCAAGATCCACTGGGTTTACGTCGAGCGGCAACTGGAATTGTACAAATTATTCAAAAGGAACAGTCTAACTTATTACTGGACCAGCTTTTCACATATGCAATCGATTGCTATGAAGAGGCAGGGCTTTTATTTAAAGAAAGACAAGGTTTAATTGACGAGCTGAGTAAATTTTTTCAGCTTAGAATTAAACGTCTCTTACAGGACAAAGGAATTAGTTACGATATAATTGATGCGCTTATCTCTGTAGAATCTTATGATGTTAACCTAATTATCGAACGAGCAGAGCTATTAACCTTGGAGAAGGCTAAAGTGGACTTTAAGCAGCTGGTCGACTCCTTAACTAGAGTCATTAATATTGCGTCAAAAGCAGAACGCACAAGATTAATTATTGACTCTAATTTAGAGTTAGAGGAGCAAGAGCTGTACCAGGCTTATTGGCAGTTACTTGCTGTTAGCGAGCAGACTAGTGACCAAGCCTTGGTTTTTGCAGAACTAAAGAAAATGTGTGCGCCAATCGATAATTACTTTGATAAAATAATGGTGATGGTAGATGACCCACTAGTGCGTGAACAGCGCCTAGGATTGTTAAGGGCAATCTCTGATTCATTGCTTAGTTACGCTGATTTTCGAAAACTGGTATTTGACTAGATTATTTAAACGATATTTGAGTAAATATACTATCGATTGTAAGAGAGAAGGAGGCGTTGCTGATTTTTATCGAAGATGAACGACCAATAATCTATATTGTTTCGGATTCTATCGGCGATACTGCTGAATTTGTGGTTCGTGCCGCAATCAGCCAATTTAATGGCGCTTTTGCAGATATTCGTCGTGTCTCTTATGTTGATGATTATGAAATGATTGAGGAAATAATGGAGCTAGTGAAAGGCTTAAATGTAGTGTTAGTCCTTACCATGGTGGTTGATGAACTAAAGAACTATTTAATTGCAAGAGCAACAGTAGAGAATATTCCTGTTGTCGATATTATGGGTCCAATGATAAATGCTTTTGAGGATTTATATAAAAAACCAGCAAGGCAGGAACCAGGTCTTGTCCGCAAGCTGGATGAAGAATATTTTAAAAAGATTGCTGCAATCGAATTTGCTGTGAAATATGATGATGGTAAAGACCCGCGCGGGATATATGATGCAGACATTGTCTTAATAGGAGTTTCGCGAACGTCTAAAACTCCGTTGTCGATGTACCTAGCTAATCAGCGGTTTAAAACAGCAAACATACCACTAGTACCTGAGGTTTGGCCACCTCAAGCACTTTTTGAGATTTCTAACCGCAAGATTATAGGTCTGACGATTAATCCAGAAAAGTTGTTTGTGATACGGGAAGAGCGACTTAAATCTTTAGGTCTAACGACACAGCCGAATTACGCTAGCTTGGAGCGCATACTTGAAGAGATTGAATATGCTGAAGGAATTATGAAACGCATTGGTTGCCCTATAATTGATGTTTCTAATAGGGCAATTGAAGAGATTGCAAGTATAATCATAGATATTATTCGAAAAAGGGGAGATATTGGTGAGTAATAAGTATGTGTTTTTGTTTAACGAAGGCAGCAAGGAGATGAAAGATTTATTAGGTGGGAAAGGGGCTAACCTAGCTGAGATGACACAAATTGGTTTACCAGTTCCACCAGGATTTACTATCTCCACAAAAGCATGTAACGACTACTACGAAAAGGGCCGTGTTATTTCTGATGAAATTGTAGAGCAGATTAATGCCGCGTTTGAAACGCTTGAGCAAGAAACGGGCAAAAAGTTAGGGGACTTGGAAAATCCATTGCTTGTTTCAGTACGATCTGGCGCCGTTTTTTCAATGCCGGGAATGATGGATACTGTTTTGAACCTTGGATTAAATGATCAGACGGTAGAAGTGCTGAGTGCTTTAAGTGGCAGTCCACGTTTCGCTTACGATAGCTATCGCCGATTTATCCAAATG
>CAYZPB010000050.1:0-1284 GCA_964480445.1 uncultured Caryophanales bacterium | reverse complement strand
TTTAAGTGGCAGTCCACGTTTCGCTTACGATAGCTATCGCCGATTTATCCAAATGTTTAGTAATGTAGTATTGGAGTTGGAGGGTTATTTATTTGAGACTGAGATTGATCGCATTAAGGCAGAAAAGGGTGTTGAACTTGATAATGATTTAACGGCTGATGATTGGAAAGAGGTTGTCCAGGCTTTTAAAAATCTTGTTGCCCAGAAAACTAAGACTGCATTCCCGCAAGATCCAAAGGAACAACTATTGCTATCAATTGAGGCAGTTTTTAATTCCTGGAATAATCAAAGAGCGATTATTTATCGAAGAATTAACCGCATTCCTGATCATTTAGGAACTGCAGTAAATATTCAATCGATGGTCTTTGGTAATCTGGGTGAGGATTCAGGAACTGGTGTTGCTTTTTCTCGCAATCCTTCAACTGGAGAGGCAACTCTCTATGGTGAGTACCTGATGAATGCGCAAGGAGAAGATGTCGTTGCTGGTACTCGTACACCTGAATTGATTACAACACTTAAAGAAGTTAATCCAGCTGTTTTCCAACAGTTTGTAGATATAACCAAGCAACTTGAAAATCACTACAAGGATATGCAAGACATCGAATTTACGATTGAACGAGGCAAGCTATATATATTACAGACACGTAATGGTAAAAGAACAGCACAGGCAGCTGTTAAAATTGCATTTTCACTTGTTAACGAGGGTGTAATTGATAAAGAGACAGCAATTATGCGAATTCAACCAGAACACCTTGATAAATTACTACATCGTCAAATTGACACTTCTGTAGAGCTAGAGGTTATTGCAAAAGGTCTCCCCGCATCCCCTGGGGCAGCGACCGGTAAGATTGTTTTTACTGCTGATGAATCAGAACGTCTAAGCGTTCTCGGTGATAAAGTGATTTTGGTGCGTGCAGAGACAACGCCAGAGGATCTTCATGGAATGATTGGTGCGCAAGGAATTCTTACAAGTCGTGGCGGTATGACTAGCCATGCAGCTGTGGTTGCACGTGGGATGGGCAAACCTTGTATTACTGGATGTGAATCCATCAAAATTGATGTGCCAGCTGCTGAAGTTGTTTTTGCTAATGGGCTGGTCTTGAAACAAGGGGATATAATTTCTTTGGATGGTGGCACAGGTGAGGTCGTGCAAGGTGAAGTTAAGCTGATTGATCCTGACCTATCGGATGAGTTCTTGGAGTTGTTAGAATGGGCGGATCAAATCAAAACAATGGAAGTTAGAGCGAATGCTGACAGCGCTGCTGATGCAAGAAAATCACGTGA
>CAYZPB010000049.1:4808-6710 GCA_964480445.1 uncultured Caryophanales bacterium | reverse complement strand
GGTACCGGCGCGGGTGGTGGCGGTATGGGTGCAGGGCATACTGATGGTGTTAAACCTGACGGTGCAACTGGCGCAGGCGGTGTACCACAAACCGGTTCAAGCACAATCGATAGTAGTATCAACATGTTCTCCAGGGTAGAACAGATGTTAATTAATAATTATCTGAATTAAAGGGTTATATTAACTAGAATGAAATAGGATAAATAAACTATATACTTATTTCAGTATATCTGCTAAAATGAAATAAGCTTAAAGATTTAAGACACTTATTTCATTTTGGGAGATGATTAAATGGATAATCGGGCTGGGAAATATAAAAAAAATTTAGCAGGCGAGCTTCAATATATGTCTTTTGAGCCAAAGCCCTTGCCTCCTGTGCCTGCGGTGAAGATGGATACTGAAACAATATCCTTACTTTCGAGTGCAAATAGAAATATTGGAATTTTAGAGGGTCTTTCAGAACAGATACCAAATATTGAGTTATTTGTGTATATGTATGTTCGCAAGGAAGCGCTCTTATCTTCTCAGATTGAAGGAACACAAGCTACATTAGATGATGTTTTGGATCCCAAAATTACTGAGAATAAAAACAAGGATGTTGCTGATGTATTAAATTATATAAAGGCGTCTCAATATGCTCTTACTCGATTAGAAGAATTACCAATCAGCTCTCGCCTTATAAAAGAAACCCACAAAATACTTATGAAGAATGTTCGTGGAGATGAAAGAAATCCTGGTGAGTTTAGGCGTACTCAAAACTGGATTGGACCTGCGGGCAGCACGTTAAAAACTGCTAGCTATATTCCGCCAAATCCAGAGGATATGACTCAAGCCATATCAGATCTTGATAAGTTTATTAACATGCAAGATGAAATTGAACCACTAATAAAAATTGCGCTTATCCACTACCAGTTCGAAACAATCCATCCTTTTTTAGATGGTAATGGCAGAATTGGTAGACTGTTAATTAATCTTTTTTTAGTAGAGAAAAAGCTGCTAACATATGAAACATTATATATATCATATTTCTTTAAACGCAATCGAACAGAATATTACGATCGTTTGATGAAAGTGCGTAATAAAGGGTATTATGAGCAATGGGTTAGATTTTTTCTACTAGCTATTAACGAATCAGCAATAGATTCAATAGAAACTATAAGAAAGATGGTTGCTTTACACGATAAAAATATTAAGTTAATAAGTGAAACAGGAAGAGCGAGCAAAACCATTTTTAAGGTGTTCACCTATTTAGAAGGAAATCCGATTATAGATATTACAAAAACCAGTATAGAGTTGGAAATGTCGTATAACGCAATAGCAAACGCAGTTGAGAGCTTAATTGATTTACGTATATTGGAGCAAACGGAGGATGTTCAGAGAAATAGGGTTTTTGCCTATGAGGAGTATTTAGCTATCTTAAGAAAAGATACTTGAAGTTGATAGTTCCATCTTGTCGCTTATGGTATAATTGTGTCAATGACATTACAAAAAGATTGGGGGCTAAATTGTGAGTAAAAGATTCAAAATTATTTCTGTACTTATTATAATCTGTTTAATCGGGGCAGTAACAGTTATTGCCGGTCCAGGATCAACTGAAGATCCACTAGTTACTAAGAGCTATGTTGATAAGAAGATTAGTGAGATCACTGGCACAGGTGGCAGCAGCGGAAGCTCTGAGATAATTACGCTTCAGCTTAAAACAGGCGATATCCTTGTTGCTGGTTCTGGTTCAGAATTTATCCTGCGTAGTGGTAAGGCTACTGCTTACGGCGATGGCAAAAACGGTATTCCTAATGTAACCTCAGGTACAGATATTGCTATCGGTAGATCAATACCAACTAATAGCCTATTAATTTTTCCGCGCGATGATGGTCGCGGCATTAAAGTAACTACCGGTCCTGC
>CAYZPB010000049.1:0-4708 GCA_964480445.1 uncultured Caryophanales bacterium | reverse complement strand
CGACCATAAACTATCTTTTCCAAAGCCTCAACGCGCCGCAAAACATCATCTGCCGGCAACCGCTCTTCAACTAGCTCACGCATCGACGGCTTAGGCATTGTAGTCCCTTTAGGACCAACTGGAGCGCCCTTACCCTGTAGTTCACGTCGCAAGGTACGGTTTTCTTCAATTAGCCGCGCATAATCTTGAATAATTTTATCAAGAAATTCATTTACTTCATTAATGTTGTATCCACGCAAAGAGTTTTTAAACTCCTTTTCAAAAATATCCTCTGGTGTTAACATAGCTTCATCCTCCTCTTAACATTTATCTTTTATTAATTTTAGGATATCATATAAGTAAGCTAGATAAAAGTAGATTTTCTTGATTGACAATATCTGAAAATTATTCTAATATCGAGCGACGAGTATATAATAAAAGTCGAATGCACCATGGGTGCCTTTCGCTTAGGAGGTATAAGTTTGGCTGAAACAAAAAGAAACTACATATTTACTTCAGAATCGGTAACCGAGGGTCATCCCGACAAAATGTGCGACCAGATTTCTGACGCAATTCTTGATGCGATACTTGCTCAGGATCCCTTAGCACGCGTTGCAGCAGAGACATCGATCAGTACAGGAATGGTACTGATAGCTGGTGAAATTACTACAACTTGTTATGTAGATATTGCTAAAATAGTAAGAAAGACGATTAGAGAGATTGGCTACACTCGTGGCAAGTATGGTTTTGACGCTGATACTTGCGCTGTCTTACTTTCAATAGATGAACAATCCCCAGATATTGCGCAGGGGATTGCTTGCGATCTTGACCAAATCGGAGCAGGCGATCAGGGCCTAATGTTTGGCTATGCCTGTAATGAGACACCTGAGTTAATGCCGCTTGCGATTGCGCTCTCGCACCGTTTAGCGCACCAGCTGGCAACAGTTCGTAAAGAAAGACAGTTAAGCTATTTACGTCCTGACGGTAAGACACAGGTTTCAGTCGAGTACGTTGATGACTTGCCGCAACGTGTTGATACCATTGTTATTGCAGCACAGCACCACCCAGATGTAGCACTAGAGCAACTGAAAAAGGATATTAAGGAATATGTAATTAAGCCGATTATTCCGTCTGAATTATTAGATGAAGAGACCAAAATCTATATTAATCCGACGGGACGTTTTGTAATTGGTGGTCCGCAAGGTGATGCTGGTCTAACTGGCCGCAAAGTTATTGTTGATACCTATGGCGGTTATGCCCGTCATGGTGGTGGTGCTTTTTCTGGTAAGGACCCGACAAAAGTTGACCGTTCCGCAGCTTATGGTGCCCGCTATGTTGCTAAACATATTGTTGCAGCAGGACTTGCTGACAAATGCGAGCTTCAACTAGCTTATGCAATTGGTATTGCACAACCAGTCTCAATTAGTGTTGATACTTATGGCACGGCAAAGATTGCTGAGAGTAAGATTATCGAAATTATCAAGGCAGAGTTCGATCTAAGTCCGGCAGGAATTATATGCGCGTTAGACTTGCGCCGTCCAATCTATCAACAGCTAGCGGCTTATGGACATTTTGGTCGCAGCGATTTAGATTTGCCTTGGGAACGCCTAGATAAGTTGGAAAATATTAGCAAACATCTGTAAAATGTATTATAATATAAATAAGTTATCATTAATACATCAAGGTAAGCTCTAGCGATACGATGGTATGTTCCGGCGATACATAAGAGGGGGATTACTGATTAAGGGTTTGCGTTTATTAAAAGGTACCAGAATTAGTCTAACTATTTTTATGGTAAGTGCCTTGGCGCTTGCTATTTATGTTGTGGCTACTTATCGGCCAACATTGAAGCCGACTGACCTGGCAATACTTTTAGTCTATTTAGTACTACTTATCCTGCTTGAAAGTTTTCCGATCAAGATTGGGCGAACCTGTATTACTTTTGGCTTTGCACTCTCTTTTATCGTCTTTCTTAAGTACGGACTAGTACTGGAAATGCTGATGGTTCAGGTTGCTGTAATAATTAGCGCTGTTTTTGTGCGGCGTATTAGGGTAGTCGATGTTATTATTTTTAATATGGCAATGTTGATTTATGTCTCAATCTTATCTGCGGCCGTCTATTTTGCTGCGGGTGGTAAGGTTAGTTTTATGGTAATAGACTTACCTAACATGACTATTCCAATTTTAGCTTATGGTGCGACCTACTTCCTATTTAATCATTTACTGCTTTCTACATCAAACTTATTTCTAAAAGATCAGAGAAAAAGCCCCTTCCTACGGCCCGCGATTTGGGATGGTCTAGTTTTTATTTTCTCTTTAACTTTTGGTGTCCTAATGTATATTGCAAATGCTACCTTCGGTTTACTAGCTCTAGCAACCTTCGCCGCACTCTTCTTGATGGTTATCCTTGTAATCCGCTTGTATGCTAATCATAGACAGTTAAACTTGCGAATTAAGACCGTTAACCAGATGGTTAATAGATTTACGTCAGAATTAGACTTAAGACGGGTTATTGAGGCAATTCAAAGCGCTCTGCCCGATCTGATGGAGTATGACTATGGGAATGTTAATATCATAAATAATGATGAGATAAGGGCAATCAGTGCTGGGAAAGATCAGCTGGAAGATGAGTGTGACGTTCTCTGCGGGGAGGCCATAAAAGGGAGCTGTAGTTTTCGTAATCAGTTGTTGGCAACTGTGATAGAAAATAAGGAGCCATTCTTGGTTTCCGATACTAAAAAATTATTGGATTGGCCAAAGTTAGATTGTCCGCGAGAAGCTAGGTCGATACTCGCTATGCCCATGCTCTGGGATAATCAGGTCCTGGGCGTGATTAGTTTTGCCAGCCGGAAGTGGAATGCTTTTACTAGACAGGATATTGAGGTTTTAAATCTTTTTAGCAGTCGTGCAGCCTTGGCATTGAATAATGCATCAAACTATAAAGTCGTACATACTATGAGTTATCTTGATGAACTAACTGGACTTTCCAATTACCGGGCGCTGATTGATCTTTTAGTGAAGAAGATTGAAGCAGCAGAGCAGAATGAGGAATCCCTGAGTTTGCTAATGATTGACATTGATCATTTCAAAGAAATAAATGATAGCTATGGGCACTTGAGTGGCAATCAGGTCTTGCGTGAACTAGCAAGTTTATTAGCTAAATATACGCGGGCTGAGGATCTGGTATTTCGTTTTGGTGGCGAAGAATTTGTGGTTATCATTCCCCAGGGGACCGAAGAGCTTGCTTACGAAATAGCCGAGCGGATTAGAGAAAAGGTTGCCGAGCATAATTTCGTGCTGACAGAGACTTTTGATAAGGATGTTGAAACGATTAAGCTAACAGTTAGTATCGGGATAGCTACTTATCCAGATCAGGCGCAAAGCTATAATGATTTAATTCGTTTCAGCGATCGTGCACTCTACTATGGTGCCAAGAAAAAAGGCAGGAATAAAGTCGCTATTTATCGGAGGTCTGACGACGACGATTAATTATGATGACGACAATTAATCATAAGGTAATAAATATTGAAATTAGGTAATAAATGTTGAAGTTAGTGAACAAATATAATGAATGGTTGGTTAACGACTATCCATTTCTAGAGGGCAGATTGTTACTATGGAACGAAGTGTTAGGCTTTCTTAAGTCTTGTGATTATATGGAAAACGAGATTAAAAGCCTACTAAGGCTTGCTTATTTAGAAGGTAAAATTGAAATAAAAAGTGCAGTAAGCATGCGTGGTAAACAGCTTCTTTGCGAACGTTGTGGTAGTAGTGAGCAACTTGTAATCGAGGAATGTGCTAGCTGTAATAATTACTGTGCAACATGTGAAGCGTGTATTAGCTATGGTCGAGCGACCAGCTGTACACCGCTTTTTTATTTTAAAAAGCTATCTGACTTAACGAGTGACATAGCGGGTGAGCGAGGCGGCCGAAAGGGTGACCAAGACGACAGCTTAATCTGGATCCAGCAAAGTCACATTTTATATTCACCAGCACAAGCCAGAGTCGCTTCTAGCATCGAGCAATTTATGTCTAGTGATAAGTTCCAGCAGTTTCTACTCTGGGCCGTTACTGGCGCCGGCAAAACTGAGCTCTGCTATCCCGCAATTAGCTATGCCCTAGAACGCGGTCAGCGAGTTCTATTTACAGCTCCCCGCAAGGATGTTGTTAAAGAACTAGCTGTTCGCTTTAAACGCGACTTTCCTAGTGTTCCAATCTCTGCCCTCTATGCTAATAGCCCTGACCGAAATCAAGCCGCTTCCTTCTACCTGGCAACAACGCAGCAAACACTCCGCTTCTATAATTATTTTGACTTAGTAATTATCGATGAGCTTGATGCCTTTCCTTATCATAATAACCCGCAACTACAAGGCTATGTTAAACGCGCCATGGTTAAAGGGGCCAAGCAGATTCTAATGTCTGCTACTCCGCCGCGCCAATGGCAGGAAAGGTTAGGACGATCAGCTTCGCTAATGTATGAAATTCTGCCTTTACGCTATCATCAGCAACCTTTACCTCTTCCCCGAGTTATAATTACCAATAATTATCGACCTGTTATAGAAAAGTTTTTGCTGGAACTACAAAAGTGTGAGGGCAAGGGTTTAATCTTCGTACCAAGGGTTAGAGCAGTTAGAAAATGGACAGAGCAGATAAATAACTGGCTAGCAGAAAAACATTTTGCAGAAAGTAAAAAATATTTTAGAAAAATAAAAGGAATTCATGCGGGTGA
>CAYZPB010000048.1:0-6821 GCA_964480445.1 uncultured Caryophanales bacterium | reverse complement strand
TTAATATCGGTTTTTCTTGACCAGAATATTCTTCTCTTGTTCGTTTTTTATGTATTTGTAAGCGCAGTTGGTACTGAATTAATTCATCATAAATCAAACGTCGTTTAGCCTGCAGGTGTTGCTCTTCATCAGCAGGAAAATGTATCGCTTTGATTGCTTCTTTTAGACCAAACAATTTGTAGCTTTCCACTATCCTTGCTGGTAAGTACTCTTTTATTTCTTCAGAAAACTGCGTTAGCGCCTGCTGCATAATTTTTTGCAAATCAATTAGATAAAAACCAGCAGGAACTGTATAGATTGGCATTATCTTTCCTTTTTTGATTAGTGTAGCCGTGTCGGGAAAACTAGATTCGGCAACAGTAATCTGTCTTCTATACTTATCCCATTTACCAGTAACCAAGATATTTCTTCCAGGTATAAGTTGTTTTTTGAGAAAACCGCGGTTAAACCAAACGAGGCTTACTAAGCGGTTATCGATCTGAATTTGTGCTGTTAGCATATTACGCTTCTGTCCAAGATAGCGTAAATAAGGTTCACCAGATAGTTCGCCCTCGACAGTAACCTTCTCGTTGTGCTGCGCAAGATTTAAATCGATTAGCTGATAATTTTCATAACGATAAGGAAAATACATGAGCAAATCTCCTACCGTAAATAAGCCCATCAAATTTAACCGCTCTAACTTCCTCGCAGTAATCCCTTTTATTAAAGATAGATCATAATTGTTTAGCATTTGCTATCACTAGTCCTTATAAAAAGCCCTCTACAATATAGTATTATAGAGGGCAAGAATACTTGCTTACAGGAAAAACAATATTTGTGGAAACCACAAGTATCTTTCCCTATTATTTACTCGAGACCAAATATATAATTATAAATCGGTTGTCCGCCATCGTGAACTTCGATTTCAAGTTGTGAATACTCGGATTCAATCCGTTTTACCAGTTCCTCTACCTGCTCGAGTGTAACATCTATTCCGTAAAGTATCGTTAGTATCTCGTCTGAGTCATCAATCATTTCATCTAGCAACTTATAAGAAGTATCAAACAAGTCATCACCATTAACAAGAATTTTATTGTTAGCTAGGCCAATAAAGTCACCTTCATTGATTTCTAAATTCTCAAGCTTAGTGTCTCTGACCGAGTAAGTAACCTGTCCCGTTTTAATTGTACTAAGGCCCTCAACCATCTTTTCCTTGTTCTCCTCTAAGGTTAGTGATTGATCGAAATTTAAAAGTGCAGAAATACCCTGCGGTATAGATTTACTTGGAATAACAGCAACTGGCTTATCAACAAGGTCGATAACTTGTTCAGCTGCCAATACAATATTACTATTGTTAGGCAATATAATATATTGCTTCGCATTAACTTCCTCAATTGCCTTTACCATATGTTCAGTACTAGGGTTCATCGTCTGCCCGCCAGAAATAACTATATCAGCACCTAAGCTTTTAAAAATATTAACAATTCCATCTCCCATACCCACCGTTATAATCCCGTATTCTTGTAACGGCTTTTCCTGCTTAAGTTCTTTAGCAGAGCTTTCCAGATCCTGCTCATCAACTACCAGGTGACTATGTTGCTCGAGCATATTCTCAATCTTAATTTTACTTAAGGCACCATACTCAGTTGCCGTATTAAGAACAGTTCCCGGCTCGTTAGAGTGCACATGTACTTTAACAATATCTTCATCATGAATCACAACTAATGAATCGCCCAGCTGGCTTAATCGTTCTTTAAAAGCCCTTTCTGGAAAATCAGTATTTATTAAATTAATGAAAAATTCTGTGCAATATGCAAATTCAATGTCTTCTGCTGAAATCTTACCTTGAGCAGATTGCATCTGTTCACTTACATCAAAGACTTCCTCATCTTCAAAATCATCCTCTTCACTTACTAAATCGGGATTTCTTAAAGCAATCAAAAATCCTTTATAAATATATAATAGCCCTTTTCCACCAGCATCTACTACACCGACTTCTTTTAGGACAGGCAGAAGCTCAGGTGTATTCGCCAATGACTTTTCACCAGCCTCAATGATTTTCTCCATTAGTTTTAAAATGTCTTTTTCACTTTTCGCTAGCTTTGTTGCCTCGTTAGCCACATCCTTTGCTACCGTTAGTATTGTCCCTTCCACTGGTTTCATAACAGCACTATAGGCACTTTCTACTCCGTTCGTTAAGGCTTCCGCAAACAAGCGGCTATCAATCTCCTCGTAGTTTTTAATCTTTTTCGAGAAACCTCTAAAAAGTTGGGAAAGAATAACTCCAGAGTTACCACGCGCACCCATTAAAAGACCACGAGAAAGTGCTTCTGCGTTCTGCCCAAAATGTGCATTTTGCTTCTTTTTTAGTTCGCTTACTCCTGAAGCAAAAGAAAGATTCATATTAGTTCCCGTGTCTCCATCAGGAACAGGAAAAACATTTAATGCATCGATAGCTTTTACATTTTTCTTTAGCTGTTTTGCAGCTGCTATAATCATTTTAGTAAAAATTGGTCCATCTATCTTATAATATTCCACAAACTTTGCCTCCTAACCTATGCCTGAGCAACTCTCACTCCCTGTACGATCACATTCACAGCTGTCACATCGATGTCAATTATACTATTTAGTGTATAGATTACCTGCTGCTGAACATTATGAGCTACTTCAGATATTTTTGTACCATAACTAACGATAATATAGATATCTATAAATATTTCATCCTCTTCATATCTAACTTCAACACCTCTGTCGAGATTCTCAATGCCGAGAAGCTCAGCTATTCCGTCCTTAAATAGTTTTCTAGAAGCCATTCCGACCAAGCCAAATACTTTCATCGCAGAGATACCAGCAGCGACAGATATTACATCATCAGAAATATGATATTGTCCTAGTTTTTTCTGAATTTCTATAGCCATCAACTAAACCCCCTTATTCATCTAAATATCGGCTATGCTACATCTTACTATAAAACATAATTTATTAAAAGTCATTGTTAATATTGTAATCTAAACTTGATAAATTGAACAGCTTATGCTATTATAACACGAGTATTGAACAAGAATTAATGTTACAGCTTATGAGCTATTAACAAAGGAGGTTAAACAATGTCACGTAAATGTTATGTTACAGGCAAAGGTCCTGGTAGTGGTAATAAAGTAAGCCACTCAAATCGTAAGTCTAGACGCAAATGGGGCGTAAACGTACAAAAGGTTCGCATCCTTGTTGATGGTAAACCGAAGCGCGTATATGTAAGTGCAAGAGCTTTGAAATCAGGTAAGGTTCAAAGAGTATAATAATATTCGACTAACAAAGACTTCAATCCATTAAATTGTGATTGAGGTCTTTTTCAATCTTTACTCTCAATTACAAGTAATATCCCCTCATCAATCGAAAGTGCTGCTTGTTCTCCTATCAATGCATTGCTTAACCCACGAGTACTACCCAGCTTTAATGTCAGATTTTCTAACGGATATTTAAAACCAGTACCTCGCAGACCCTTCACCTCTTCAGAAAAAGATAGTAAAGATAAGAAATGATAATCATCTTTAACTATCTTAAGAGTTTGCTCAGGTAATAGCAGTTGTATCCGGTTATGTGCATCTCGAATTACTGCGTGAACACCTTGTTTTTCAGCTTGCAGCAGAATATTTATGTTCGCCCAAATATGATCAATTCTCGTCCCAGTAGCGCCATATAGTATTATCTTTTCAGGCGCTAATTTTAAGGCAAACTGTAATGCTAATTCGCTATCCGTCTCATTTTTTTCTGACGGAAAATGGACTATTCGTTCTGAATAGCTCTGTTTTATCTCCTCATATAAAAAACTGTCTAATGAATCAAAGTCGCCTAAAAAATAGTGAGGAGTAATTCCCTCAGCAAAAAGTGCCTCTGCGCCACTATCAACAGCAATCAACAAATCATTCTGCGAGAAATTAATATTGCTGATTTTATCGTCGATGATTCCCCCAGCAAAAATATAGATGTTTTTAATCTTTTCCGAATGATTCATAGTATCTACCTCACAAACTTTATTTCTCCACTAGTTATAATATGTTCACTTCCTGCATCATTAAGTAAGATCAGCTCACCCCGCTGGTTAACACCATTTATTCTGCCAAGTAACTGATTGTCAACGATTACATGCTCACCCTTTCCATATAAGTTTTCTAAATATTGTATAAGAAAAGGCTTAAATCCAGTTATTTCGTATTCCTGATAGAGCTTAGCTAATTTATTTAATAGTCCAGTAATAAGCACTCGCTTGTCAGGGGAATATCCAACCACTTCCTCAATCGATATTGCTTTAGTTCGCAAATCTTTAGAAAATGTAGTTTTATCAGTATTTAAACCAATTCCTAATATAATGTACTCAGCTTTTTCCCCTACTATCTTTGCTTGCGTTAACACTCCACCAAGCTTGTAACGTTCGTAGTAAATATCATTAGGCCATTTGACTTTAACATCTAAATTATACAGTTGGCTTAAGGTCTGCGTAATCGCCAATGAGCTAAGCAACGTTATCTGAGATAAATACTCGATTCTTAGCTGCGGGCGGATAATAATACTCAACCAGACTCCCTTGCCAGCAGCAGATTGCCAGCTCCGCCCCAAACGACCGCGTCCCTCAAGCTGTTCGTCAGCAATAATTACTGTTCCGTGCGGAGCACCTGCTTGAGCCAGTTTCTCGGCCCAGATTTGCGTTGAATCGACACTCTCAAATCTATAAACTTTATCGCCCCAGCAATCATTCAATCTCTTCGCCTCTAATCTTTTCAGCTTCCTTTAAAAGCCTACTTTTATCGTTAGGGAGACCTTGAAAAATAACACGATAAAATAGTTCATCCAAAATATCCCCAACTATGATGCCAGCTTCCAAGTTTAATTCAGCAATAAGGTCTCTTCCATTAATCTGCAAATCTGTAACAGACCTTACGGTCAGATTCTGGTCAATTAGGTCCAACTTTTCCAACCAATAAGTCAACGGCTCACTTTTCGACGCATTTAAATTCTTTGACCTAGGTAAGATATAAAGTAGTTTTATTGCTTCTTCAATAGATTCCTTTTCATAGGCTAGTAAACAGCTAGTAAGCGATTGCTCACTAAGCTCTATTTCTAATTCATTATAGGCTGCGGAACGTTCTTTTAGCTCTTGGCGCTCCTTTTTAGAAAAACAAAATTCGTCTAAGAGATAAACAAAATCATCCGCAGGGAGCTGGTGTAACAGCAAGTACCAACGTGTAATTCTGTTGTCACTTTGCTCGATGAGCCTCCCAAGGTATCCACTATCATAAGTAGGCAGTTCTGTTTGTGCCAATTCTGGTATCCAGTTCAATAAACCAGAAGCGTATAAAGCAATAATTGCATCCCCCACATAAACCGAACCAAGCATTCTATCAAATTCTTTTTTAATGCGTTCCACTGCCACATAACGCACATAAAAGGCTGAGTTTTTTAGTTGTTCCCAAGTTTTCTTTTCTACCTGAAAGCCAAGTTGAGCAATAAAGCGAATCGCCCGCAACATTCTTAAAGGGTCCTCACGGAACCGTTCTTCTGCATCGCCTACGGTCTTCAGTAACCGCTCTATAAGTGCCGTCTGCCCGTCATAAAAATCTATAATTCCCTCTTCTATGTTCATTGCCAGCGCATTAATTGTAAAGTCGCGTCGCGAAAGATCCTCCTCTAGGCTCTCACTATATGTGACCACAGTTGGCCGTCGATAGTCCACATAATTAGACTCCGAGCGAAAAGTCGTAACCTCAATATATTGCTCTTTAAATTTAACAGTAACCGTTCCATATTTTATGCCCGTTGGGATAGCATCCGGAAATAAATCAATCACTTGTTCAGGCGTTGCCGAAGTTGCCACATCAAGATCTTCTATCTCAAACCCAAGCAGAAAATCACGCACTGTTCCACCAACCAAATAAGCCTGATGTCCATGTCTACTTAAAAATCGTAGAAGCTCTTGTCCAATTTTTATTTTTTCCATTTCTATCGACTTCCTTAGTCCATTATCTGCTCGAGTCCATAGTGAATGCCAGTAAACGCTTTCACTTTTTTAATTGCCAAATAAACACCTGGCATAAAAGATTCACGATTTATTGAATCGTGACGAATAGTTAAGGTCTGTCCCACCGCTCCAAATATCACTTCTTGGTGTGCCACTAAACCTGGTAAACGCACACTATGAATCCGAAAACCAGTGAAGTCGGCTCCTCGCGCACCCTTTATAGTCTCCGTCTCATCTGCGTGTCCTTGTACTTTGGCCGCACGTGTTTCTGCAATTAGTTCAGCAGTCATAAGAGCCGTCCCTGATGGTGCATCAAGCTTTTGATCATGATGAAGTTCAATTATCTCTACGTCTGACATGTATTTTGCAGCCTGCTCAGCAAATCGCATCATTAAGATTGCACCAATAGCAAAATTTGGTGCTACAATCCCGCCAACACCCCGTTCTCTCGCAAGTTGATCAAGTTCCAGTAGCTCCTCATTAGTTAAACCGGTTGTTCCAACAACTGGCGAAATACCAGCCTTAATTGCTAGCTCCATATTGGCTTTTACACTTTCCGGTGTAGTAAAATCTACAAGAACATTAGCTGCAGTCATCCTAATCGCATCAGCAAGACCACTATATTTTAATTTAGTCGCGTCTGTTATGAATTGCTTATCAATACAGCCTACGAGCTCTAAATCGGGACTACTTCCTACTAATCGCACTACCTCTTGCCCCATTTTCCCATTCGCTCCAGTAATTAACACTTTGATTTTAGCCAAATTTATTCCCACCCTTTCGCAAAGTTAGTCTCTTACTAAATAAACCGTTAAGATTTTTGTCCACC
>CAYZPB010000047.1:0-6956 GCA_964480445.1 uncultured Caryophanales bacterium | reverse complement strand
GGTGGAATTATCGGCGAAATTACTGCCGATAGTCAGTTTGTAGGTTATACCGATCTTGAGCTGCAGACAGTAATTACACATCTGATTGTTGATAATGAACTTGTAGAAGAGCTAGAGGCTGGTGATAAAGCCAAGGTCCTGCTAGCTGAAACTCCCTTTTATGCAGAGAGTGGGGGACAGATTGCTGACCAAGGTTTGATTACTGCTGAGAGTGGTGAATTACAGGTTCTAGATGTAACGATAGCACCAAATGGTCAACACTTACATTTTGTGGAAGCAGTTAGTGGCACAATCAAGGTAGGGATGGAAGTTACTGCTAAAATTGATTCAACAATCCGTAATAGTGTTACTAAAAATCATACAGCAACGCACTTATTACATCAGGCATTAAAAGAGGTATTGGGTGAGCATGTGAATCAAGCGGGATCACTGGTCTCTTACGATAAACTGCGCTTTGACTTTTCACACTTCAGTGCTGTAACGGAAAAAGAGCTGCAACAGATTGAAGCTAAAGTTAATGAACAAATCTGGGCTAATTTGCCGGTCAGTGTTAATGTAAAAGATATCGGCGAGGCAAAAGAACTGGGAGCATTAGCTTTATTTGGTGAGAAGTATGGTGATAAAGTGCGCGTAGTTAAGATTGGGGACTATAGCCTAGAGTTATGCGGCGGCTGTCATGTTGTCAATTCGGCAGCTATTGGACTCTTTAAAATAGTTGGTGAGAGTAGCATTGGTGCAGGAATCCGGAGGATTGAAGCTGTTACTGGTCGCTATGCTTTTGAATATTTGAACGAACAGAGTGAATATTTACGTCAGCTTGCCTTGGACTTAAAGAGTAAGCCTTTAGCAGTTAAAGAGAAAGTTTTAGGCTTACAGCAGACAATATATGAGCTTAAGCGTGTGAATGAATCATTAAAAGCTAGACAGAGTAGTGAAGTATCAGTCGATTTATTGAATAGTGTTGAGGAAGTTGCGGGGATAAAAGTACTTGCGGCAGAGGTGGCATTAACTGATATCGGAACGGTACGTAACCTGGTTGATGAGCTTAAACAAAAGCTGGGGTCAGGAATTATTTTGATTGCTAGTACAAATGATGGTAAAATAAATCTAGTAGCTGCAGTTTCTGACGATTTAGTAAAGCTAGGCTACCATGCAGGTCACTTAGTAGCTATGGCTGCCAAAGAGGTTGACGGCGGTGGCGGCGGTCGTCCTGATATGGCACAGGCTGGCGGCAAGGATCCAACAAAGGTAGCTGCTGCTCTTAACAAAGCAGCTGAATATATAAAATCTGTTAATAAGTAAGATGAGGTGTTGATGATGGAAAATAATGATAGCACCAGGAAGTTTGACGTAAAAGATGAGTTGATTAGAGTTGAACCTGACAAGGTCTTGCTCGAGGTTTATGATGCGCTTGTAGAGAAAGGTTATAATCCGATTAATCAGATTATTGGCTATCTATTATCAGGAGATCCGGCTTATATTCCGCGTCATAATAATGCGAGGACTTTAATTCGCAAGGTAGAACGTGATGAGTTAATTGAGACTTTGGTAAAATTCTTTCTCGAGTCGCATTATGGAGACAAAGGTGATTTATAATTGGATAAACAAGCAGTTCGGGCTCTTGGTCTAGATATTGGCGATAAAAGAATTGGTGTAGCAGTAAGCGATTACTTTGGTTGGACCGCACAAGCTGTTAAGGTAATCATTCGTGTGGAACTAGAGAAAGATATCGCAGAAATTATTGCTCTGATTGATGAGTACGGTGTTGAAGAGATAGTTGCTGGACTACCCAAAAACATGGATGGATCTTATGGACCCCGTGTAGAAAAGATAATAGAATTTATGGATGAATTAAAGCTAAGAATCGATTTACCAATTTTTTTCTGGGATGAAAGGTTAAGCACAGTTGCGGCAACAAGAACTTTACTTGAGGCTGACCTTAGTCGAAAAAAGCGAAAAAAAGTGGTTGATAAATTGGCTGCAGCAGTGATTCTGCAAGGCTATTTAGACGCAAAGAGGTGAGAGCGATGGCAGAGAGCGATGGAAATCAGGAATATATATTTATTGAGAATGAAGATGGCAGTGACGAAAAGTATGAGATTCTTTATGAATTTGAGGCTGAAGGTAACAATTATATTTTATTAATTTTAGCGGATTTACCAGAGGATGAAACTGAGGCAGAGGTTTTTGCTTTCAGATATATTGAAGTGGGAGAGGAAATTCGTTTAGAAGTAATTGAGTCTGAAGATGAATGGGCAATAGTAGATGAGGTCTTCAATACTCTAACAGATCAATAGTGATAGTTTTGACAATGAGAGATGCAGGTCTCTCATTGTTTTTTGTTTAGATATATGGTAATTTTAAAAGGCGAAACAACTTTAAATTGGAGGTCAAAATCTATGAATCAGCTTAAAAAAGCAGGGTTAATCTTTTTTACCCTTTTACTTATAATAGTCCTACTAGCGGCAGGTGTTTTTTATTATTTTTCTACGGCTACCGACAAAAGCGATGGAAATTTAATTGAGCTTGAGATACCAGCAGGCAGCTCAACAGTTGCAATTGCTGGAATACTGGCTGATAACCAGTTGATTCATAATGAGCTGTTTTTCAGGTACCAGGTCAAACGTCAGGGTCTTGATTATGAGTTGAAGGCTGGGACCTATGAGCTAAGCAAGGACATGAACTTAAAGATGATTATTGATATATTAGTTGCAGGAAATGAAAAAATTGAAAGTGTTCGTTTCACAATTCCGGAGGGGTACAATATTGTACAGATTGCGACTAAATTAGCCGATGAAGGTCTTGTTGACCGCGATCGCTTTATTCAGTTAGCAAAAGATGGAGATTTCGACTATTCTTTTGTAGAAGCTATTCCTGCTAATCAGGATATTAAATACAAACTAGAAGGATATCTGTTCCCGGAAACTTATGAAATAAAGGTGGGGGCCACTGAAGAGGAAATAATAGAAAAAATGCTTGATCAATTTGCTAAAGAGTGGAAGCCGGAATGGGACACGGTCATAATTGAACGCAACCTGACAGTACATGAGGTTGTTACCTTAGCGTCAATCGTTGAACGCGAGATTATTGTTGACTTTGAGCGACCAATTGCTGCTGGTGTTTTTACAAAAAGACTGAATGAATCATGGAGACTAGAATCCTGTGCAACAGTACAATATGTGCTAGGCAAGCAGAAATCGCAGATTTTAGATAGCGATATGGCAATTGACGACCCGTATAATACTTATGTTAATAAAGGTTTACCGCCAGGTGCGATTGGCAGTCCGGGAAGAGCAACGCTTGAGGCAGCTCTTTATCCGGAGAATAATCCCTATTATTTTTTTGTAACAAAAAAAGATGGAACGAATACACATTATTTCTCAAAAACATATGAGGAACACTTAGCTAACGACGCTAATTCACGCGGAAGCTGGTAGTAGGGAATGAGAAAGATGGGCTTTATTAATTCACAGGTAGAGGAATATTTGCTGGAATTAATGCCAATGAACAACTTATTATTAGCTGAACTTTATCAGTATGGCATCGATAATAGAATACCAATTATGGACCTTTTAAGCATGCATCACGTCGCTTTTTTGAGTCAGCTTATTAAACCGCAAATTATTATTGAAGTTGGGACAGCGATTGGCTTTTCGGCAATCTGGCTGGCGCTTGCGAATCCAGATGCTACAATCCATACAATTGAGAGAAATGAAAAGATGGTGGAAACTGCAAGGATTAATATTGAGCGGGCAGAGTTAACAAAACGCGTTATTATCCATGCTGGCGATGCTATTGATCTTATACCAGAAATGCCGCGCTCGCAGTTTGTTTTTGTTGATGCGGCAAAAGGTAAGTATCGTGATTTTTATGAGTTAGCCTTTCCTTTACTTGATGGTGGCGGGCTTTTTGTCTTCGATAATATACTGTTTCGTGGCTATGTGGCTGATGAGGCTGAGGTGGCCGCAAAACCAATGATGCGCAAGCTAGATGATTTTAATAGATTTTTAGCAGAAGATGAAAGAGTTGCAACAAATTTTCTAACAGTGGGTGATGGATTGGCTGTAGCAAGAAAATTGGGGGAGTAAGAATGAAAAATGAAGCAGGTATCGAGCTATTGGTGACGGCAAATAACCTTGAGGAAATTAGAACTTTCGGGGAGGCCGGTGCTGATGCTTTTTTAATTGGCGATGAAAGTTTCGCTATAAAGAACGCTGGTTGCTTTAATATTGATGGGATTACAGAAGCAATAAAACTGGCTCAGGAACAGGGTAAGAAAGTTTATCAATTAGTGAACGCCCTTTATCATAACGATGAATTAACTGAGTTGGAAAATTTTATCTTATTAGTCTGTGAACTAGGGATTCATGCTCTAGTTTTCGAGGATCCAGCTGTATATAGCATCGTTAGGGAGCTGAATTGTAAGACGCCGCTTCATTTAAGTTCAGGTTCAATGATAACAAACTCAGGAGTTATAAATTTCTGGGAGAGTCGTGGTGTTAAGAGAGCTGAGCTTGCGCGTGAGTTAACAGTAAAAGAGATTATTACTATCCGTGAGAACACAAATATGACGCTAGTAACTCAAGTATATGGCAGGACTGCGATTTTTTATTCGCGTCGACAGCTTGTAAGCGACTACCATGAATATATTAATTATGATGCTGGTGAAGCATCTGTTCCAGGTAGCAATGATGGCTTTATGTTTTTACGTGAGCATAAACGGCCAGACAGTGTTTTTCCGTTGATTGAGGACCGGCATGGCACCCATCTGTTTAGTGATCAAATAATTGATTATCGGTCATCAATTGCTGACTTATTAGCTGCAGGGATTAAGGTTTTTAAGATTGATGGGTTGTTTTTAGAGGTCTCTGAGATGACTACGATTATAAAGGATGTCCGGCAGCGTATAGATCAGCATCTAAGTTAAGACGGAGGAAAAGATGATAAATAATTATAAACAAAATAATAAAAAAAATATCGAGTTACTTGCTCCAGCTGGAAGCTTAGAAAAACTTGAGTTTGCGATTCACTATGGGGCGGATGCTGTTTATCTTGGTGGAGAACAGTTCGGATTACGCGAGCGCGCAGGCAACTTCTCTTTTTCAGAGATGGAGCAGGCTGTGACTTTTGCTCATGGGAGAGGCATAAAAGTCTATGTTGCGACAAACATTATTCCGCATGAGAGTGATCTAGCTGAACTTTCGAATTATTTGCAGAGAATAGCAGAAATAGGTGTAGATGCAATTATTGTCGCTGACCCCGGCGTTGTTGTCACAGCAATGCAGCTAGTACCAAATCTCGATGTGCATTTGAGCACACAAGCGTCAGCTACTAATTGGCGGACAGTCAAAATGTGGGAAGAGCTTGGTGTCAAACGAGTAGTCTTAGCCCGAGAATTATCCCTAGCAGAAATTAGAGAAATTAAGGCTAGGACAAATGTCGAGCTTGAAGTCTTCGTTCATGGAGCAGTCTGCAATTCTTATTCAGGCAGATGTCTCCTTTCCAACTATATGACTGATAGAGATGCTAATCGAGGTGGCTGTGCTCAATCGTGTCGCTGGTATTACGACCTTTACCAAGAATTTAATGGGGAGCCGATAGCACTTTCTACAGAAACAGACGTACCCTATACGATGAGTTCGAGGGACCTATCAATGGTCGATCGGATTGGTGATTTACTTGAAGCAGGCGTTGATTCTTTGAAAATAGAGGGAAGAATGAAAAGTATCCATTATGTTGCGACAATTACTGGTGCTTATCGACGAGCAATTGATTTATATAATGACGGAGAGGTAAATGAGGCTGAGTATGCTAAGTTGCAAGCTGAGATAAAAAAGGCAAGTCATCGGCCAGTTTTTGCTGGTTTTTACGATGGAAACCCAGGTGTGCAGGCACAAATTTATGGCAAGGAACCAATGATGAGGAAACATGATTTTGTTGGACAGGTACTGGCATATGATGCTGACCTAGGGATCGCGACTGTTCGACAGCGAAACAACTTTAAAGTAGGCGATGAAATCGAGTTCTTTGGGCCAAAGACAAACTTTAAACAAGTTATTAAACAACTAACTGATTGTGAAAACAATCCACTTACAGTAGCACCTCATCCGCTAGAAGTTTTGAAGATAAAAGTTGACTTCCCAGTATCACCCTATGACATGCTGCGAAGGGAAAACTCACCAATTAAACATAATTAGTTCACAAAGCAGTTGCAATTATAGCTACTTATACTGTATTATAAATATATATGCTGTTTTGTTATCATATATAAGAAAGAAATAGAAAATGGGGGTAATAAAATGAAAGTTAACAAATTATTGGTTGTATTACTAGCTTTAGCATTAGTTTTCTCACTTGCTTTAGTTGGCTGTAATGGCGACGAAGAGCCAGCAGAACCTAATGGTGAAGAAGAGCCTAATGGGGCAGAAGAACCAAAGACTTACACAGCTTCAGATCCTGATAACCAACCTAAGGTTGACATGATTGTACCAAACTTAGCTGCTAAAGTTAGAGATGGTGACATCACTCAAGAAAGAATGGATGAAATTATTCAACAAGTTGGCGATGGTGAGATGAGCATCGAAGAACTACAGAAAATTATGACAGGACAATAGTTTTTAGAACAGCTTTGACATAGCAGATGTGGCAAAGCTGTTTTTTAAAAATTAGTCCTTAAATGCATGACTTAAAAGGAGGAATTGCATTGAATAGAAAACGACTATTACTTATTATTATTACTATGGTTGTATTAATTGCAATGAGCTTAACAGCATGCGGTGACAATAATGTTGGTTCGGCTGACCCAGGAGCTATCTCTAAAGATGTTCAGGATCTATTAGACATCGCGATCCCTAATCTTGAGTCAAAGCTGGGAGATGGGAAAGTAACGCAAGAGGTAATGGATGATATAATTGCCCAAATTAAAAATGGTGATATATCAAATCGAATTCAATTAA
>CAYZPB010000046.1:0-7045 GCA_964480445.1 uncultured Caryophanales bacterium | reverse complement strand
CGCCGCAAACGATTGCAGCCACTCAGTCACAGAAAAAGGTAAAACAGAAGTCACAAGAGACAGAGAAGCACAACAGGATCATTCCCGATGGAATGGAGCTTACCCACTATGAAAGACTTTGCGGGCTGGCTAATGCCGATAATGAGGCAGAGTACGAACGAATTAAAGAAGAATGGGCTGCAGTTTTAGAGACTCTTAGGCAACGTAGAGTCAATGTCCACGCCTGGTTTGTCGATGGAGAGCCAGTATGCGTAGCGGATAAAAGCATTGTCGTTGCCTTTAAAAGTTTAATGCATCGTGACACTTCAGATAAAGTAGAGAACTTAGAGCTGATTGAAGAGGTTGTTGCACAGAATTTAGGCTCTGCTTATAAGATAGTCAATGTAATGCAAAGGGATTGGCAACAGGTAGTCGTACCACCACAGGCGGAGGAGCAATCGCAAGAGAAGTCTGCAGATGAGCTAGTTGCAGATACTATTTCGCTTTTTGGTGAAGATGTGTTAGAAATTAAAGGAGGAAAATAAGTTGAAAAATATGAACCAGATGATGAAACAAGTGCAGAAAATGCAACAAGAAATGGCTAACGCACAGGAAGAACTTAAGGAAAGAACACTTGAAGCTAGCGTTGGCGGTGGTGTAGTTAAAGTTGTTGCCAACGGACATAAAGAAATTATTAGTGTTACTATCAACCCAGAGGTTGTAGATCCGGATGATGTTGAAATGCTAGAGGATTTACTTTTAACTGCAGTAAATGATGTGCTGGCACAAGTGGATGAGTTAAGCGCAGAGGAATTAGGAAAATATACTGGTGGTCTTAATATACCAGGTCTGTTTTAGAAAGGGAGAGCAATGTCATATCAATATCCGGAACCATTAGCGAAGTTGATTGGTGGTCTAGCGAAGCTTCCAGGCATTGGGCCAAAAACTGCTCAACGCCTCGCTTTATTTATTCTTAAAATGGATCAGCGCGATGTTAACTCGCTAGTAGAGGCGCTACAGGCTGTTAGCACTGAGCTGAGCTACTGTTCAGTCTGTTACAATATAACTGCCGCTGACCCTTGCTATATATGTAGCAAAGGCAATCGTGAGCAGGACGTCATCTGTGTCGTGGAGGAAGCGCGCGATATAATTGCGATGGAGCGAACTGGCGAATTTCATGGACTTTATCATGTACTAAACGGCGCGATGTCGCCAATGGAAGGTATCGGACCCGATCGCTTGCGGATACGTGAACTACTTTTGCGATTGAGAGATGAAACGGTGCAGGAGGTAATTCTTGCGACTAACCCAAATGTTGAGGGTGAGGCAACTGCACTTTATATTTCCAAACTAATTAAACCGACAGGAATCAAGGTGACACGGATTGCCCACGGATTACCAGTAGGTGGCAATTTGGAGTATGCTGATGAGATTACGATTAGCAAGGCCTTAGCTGGCCGTGTTGAATTATAGAGGCGAGTTGAAATGAAGTTGTATGCACCACTTTACGAACGACTAATTGATCATTATGAACAATCGCACGCTGCCTTTCATATTCCTGGGCACAAAAGTGGACGGAGCTTTAATCCGCGTGGCACGAAATTTTATAGTGAAATATTAAAGCTAGATTTAACAGAGTTACACGGACTAGATGATCTGCATCAGCCACTTGAGGTTATTCGCGACGCAGAAGTACTTGCGTCTGAGTTATTTCAGTCAAAGCAGACATTTTTCCTTGTAAATGGGACAACTGCCGGTAATTTAGCTATGGTGCTTGCTACCTGTAATCCAGGGGATAAACTGATTGTTGAACGTAATATACATAAATCTGTTTTTAACGGGCTCTTGCTTGCACGAGCCAAGCCAGTTCTGGTGACTTCTGAAGTTAATGAAGAACTGGGAGTTGCCACTGGGATTTCGCTTGAGGCCGTGCGCCAGGCGCTTGCAGTCAACCCTGATGCCAAGGGGGTACTAATTACTAACCCTAACTATTATGGGATGGTCAGCGATATTACGGAGATTAGTGCGCTTGTTCATCAGTATAACATGCCACTCCTAGTCGATGAGGCGCATGGTGCCCACTTTGGTTTTCATCCAAAATTCCCCCGATCAGCAATGCAGCAGGGAGCAGACCTTGCTGTCCAATCTACTCACAAAATGCTGAGCGCAATGGGTATGGGGTCGATGCTGCATCTGCGTAGCGAGTTAGTTGACCCTGAACGGATAAGCTTTTATCTAGCGATGGTTCAAAGTTCTAGTCCTTCCTATCCGATTATGGGCTCCCTTGATTTAACACGTGCCTGGATTGCTGAAGAGGGCGCAAATATCTGGAAGGACGTGCTGTTAGAACTAGCTGTCTTTCGTGAGCGGCTGAGCAACAGTCTGGAACATCTTGAGCTAGTGGGAGCAGACCTAAGAGAAACACCGCTTAACACCGATTTGATAGCAGATAAATTACATAATGATGGATTGCAACTAGATCCCTTGAAACTAACATTACATATTAAAAATGGCACTATAATTGACGGCGCCAAGGCTCCATTTACAGGTGTGATGCTAAGCAAGTTGCTTCAAGAACGGCATATTTATACGGAATTAGCAGATCTGCGCAATGTACTCTGTGCTTTCTCTGCAGGGACAACAGCTGCGGAACTAGCATTGCTTGCGGAAACACTGCTCGAAATTGACAAACAACTGGTTGCTGGTGATTGTGATTGCGTGTCCCTACCTACTTTTCCTAAGGCAGTAACAGCCAACAAGGAAACGATAGATTTAACAAACATTTTGAGCAAAGCAGAAGAGTCTATACTTTTAGCTGAGGCCACAAATAGAGTTGCTGCGACGATGATTATCCCTTATCCGCCAGGCGTTCCTGTGATACAATTAGGGGAGAGATTCTCAAGCGAAATGATTGAATATTTAAAGCAGCTACTACAGGCTGGTGTCAGTATTCATGGTCTCCTGCTGGTAGACGGAGCATACCGTGTAAAAGTATTGATCTAAATCGAATGTATACAACATAATCCTAAGTATAAAGTGTATTGATAGAAAACTTGCAAGAGGATATAGAAAAAAATGATAGGGGGAGCAAAAGTGAGTGGAATATTTATAACTTTTGAAGGGCCAGATGGATCTGGCAAATCTACACAATTACAACTAGCAGCCGAGTACCTTCGCACAAAAGGTTACAGAGTTACAACCACTCGCGATCCCGGTGGAACAATGATTGGCGACCAAATAAGACAGATTCTACTTCAACCGGAAAACACTGAGCTAGCTAGCCAGACAGAGGTACTACTTTATGCAGCTTCCCGTGCACAACTGGTACATGAGATAATTATACCAGCACTTAATAGATGTGAAATAGTGCTCTGTGATCGATTTATCGATGCTAGTGTCGCTTATCAATCATATGGCAATCGTGTTCCGCAACACGTCATTGAGGATATAAATCATTATTCTAGCTCCGGACTGGAGCCGGCAAGAACCTATCTTTTTATGGTGACACCAGAGGAAGGGCGCTGCCGTGTACTAGGTCGTAACCAGCAAGAGTTCACAAAGAACCTAGACCGGATAGAACAAAAAGGTGTCGACTATCATCAACGGGTAGTCGATGGATTTGAGCACCTTGCGGAGACTCAAGGAGAGAGAATTTTGCGGATTCATGGCGGGCAGTCGCTAGATGAAATTTCAGCGATTGTTCACCGAGACCTAGATAAATTTTTGTCAGAAGTTTACGATGAAATTTAGCGGAGGGGATTTATATGAAGCTAATTGTTGCAGTAGTACAGGACAAGGACAGTAACGCCTTAAGTGATGCCTTATCAGAACGTGATATTCGCGTAACTAAGCTGGCAAGCACAGGAGGTTTTCTGCGGACTGGCAACACCACATTTTTGATTGGTGTTGCTGCTAAAGACGTTGAAGAGACTTTGAAAATTATAGAAGAAAATTGCATGCGCCGCACGCATACAGTTTCGCCCATCTCTTCATTTAGCGGAAGTGCAGATGCCTACCTTTCCTATCCTGTAGAGGTAATGGTTGGAGGCGCCAAGGTTTTTGTTCTGCCGATAGAGAGCGTTCATAATTTTTAATTTACATGGCGATAGAAGTAACAAGAATCGAGGGCACAGGTAAATGACTTTGGCGATGATTGAGGGACAACAGCAGATTTTTGAGCAGCTACAACAGTTAATTCGGTTGCAGCGTGTTTCGCATGCCTATATTTTTGCGGGGCCGAAGGGTGTTGGAAAAACAAAAGTAGCGCTACAATTTGCAATGACACTTAATTGCCAAAACGATAAGTCCGCCGAACAATATGAAGCTTGTGGTAAATGCAGTAACTGTCTACGCATTGCTAGCGGAAGTCACCCTGACGTACTCTGGATAGCTCCTGATGGAAGGTCGGTCAAAATCGACCAGATTAGACAGATGCAGAAAGACATTGGTTTTAAATCTGTAGATGTACGCTATAAGCTTTTCATTATCGAGCAGACAGAGTCCTTAACCGAACAGGCGGCAAATAGTCTGCTAAAACTGTTGGAAGAGCCGATCAATAATATTATTTCGATTCTATTAGTCGAGAATCACCAGCAACTGTTGCCAACAATTCGTTCGCGGGCTCAACTGTTCAGCTTCCAACCGCAGGAAGCTTTTGTGATGTTAGAGGCAAGTGTTGAACAAGGCAGTGACCTTATTGCAATGCTTAAAAGTGTAGTGGTAGAATGGACAGAGGAAATAGTTAACCGTAAGTATGCTGCAATTCACCGAGTAGGGAGGCAGCTAACAAAAGAGGCGGAGATTAAAGATAATATTCAACTGCTTCTCGATATGCTATTATTATGGTATCGTGATTTATTAGATATTAAACTAGGAATGTTAGAAAGCACAGACTATTCAGGTCTTAATTATCTAGAGCATGTCGATTTACTGAAGAGACAGGCGCTGCAGCTGACTAAGGAGAATCTGTTAACTGATCTAGAAGGAATATTAGAAATGAAGAAGCGACTAGCTGCCAATGCTAATCTTCAGTTAGTTCTTGAGCAGATGATATTTTCGCAATGGGAGGGAAGATAACTCGTGCAGAGAGTAATAGGTGTTCGCTTTAACGAAGCGGGTAAAATATATTATTTTGATCCAGGAAAGTATAAACTAGGTAAGGGGCAATATGTTATCGTAGAGACGGCACGCGGTGTAGAATACGGTGAGGTAGTAGTTGGTGAAAAAGATGTTAAGAAATGTGAACTGGCAGCGCCACTAAAAAAAGTGATGCGCATTGCTAACTCACGAGATGCAGAAACGGTGAAGAAAAATCAAGAGGATGCCCCTGAAACCTTCCGCATCTGCGCTGAAAAAATTGCCGAGCACAAGCTAGAGATGAATCTGATCGATGTGGAGTATACTTTTGATCGCAACAAAATCATTTTTTATTTTACAGCTGAGGGGCGAATTGATTTCCGCGAACTGGTTAAGGATTTAGCTTCTATTTTCCGAACAAGGATTGAGTTAAGGCAGGTTGGTGTCCGTGATGAGGCGAAACTTGTCGGTGGCATTGGTCAGTGCGGTCGCGAGCTATGCTGTTCAACTTTTCTTGACGAATTTCAGCCCGTCTCAATTAAGATGGCCAAGGATCAGAATCTGTCACTTAATCCGATTAAAATTAGCGGACTCTGCTCGCGCTTAATGTGCTGTCTAAGATATGAAAGCGCTAATTATAATCAGCAGGAAGAAGACTCCAATCACCTAGCAATTGGTAGCAGTGTGATGACATCACTTGGTAATGGACGCATTAAAAAGGTTAATAAACGTGACAAAATAATTCTTGTAGAGCTAAGCGATATAAAAAAAATAGAATCATTTCCATTAGATGAGGTAGTTAAGAGTGATGAAGAGTTCTAATTATAGTAGAGTTAGAGGTATGAGCAAAAGCGAAATATATTCACAAGTTACAAGCATTGAAGGTGAAATCGCCGATATTCATAAAGAGATGCTTGAGTTAAAGCAGCGAATAATTGCTTTAATCGAGGAGAACCAACGGCTTGTGATGGAGAATGAACAGCTACTGCTACAGATTGGGGCGCAAACTGAAGAAATTGGTGGAGATCAGCGTGCCGGCGAAGGCTATGACAATCTAGTACGTATTTATCACGAGGGTTTTCATGTTTGCAACTTACATTTCGGTGGGTTACGTAGTGAGGGCGACTGTCTATTCTGTCTTTCCTTTCTGAATAAATAAGCAAAACTCTTAGCTAGCTAAGAGTTTTTTTAATAATGGCGGGACCTGTGAAAGAGTCGAGGTGATGATGAGTTGCACTATGTTTATATACTGCAATGTGTAGATGGTAGCTTTTACACAGGCTATACGAATGATCTAAACGAGCGTATTTGTAAACATCAGGAAGGCAAGGCGGCGAAGTATACACGCGGTCGTTTGCCGGTTGAGCTAATTTATCATGAAGAACTAGCCGACAAATCTTCTGCGTTGAAACGCGAGTTTGCAATTAAGCGCTTGACGCGTGCGGAGAAGGAAGACCTGATTAGGGGGCGAGGCAGTGAAGATTCAGAAAAGTTATAAGGGAGCAAGTGGTGGCATACTATATTTGGTTGCGACTCCGATTGGCAACCTTAGTGACATAACTTTACGAGCACTTGAGGTCTTGCGTGCTGTCGACATTATTGCCTGTGAAGATACGCGTCAGACAAGTAAGCTACTTAATTTCTATGAGATATCAAAACCTTTAATTAGTTATTATCAGCACAATCAGCTAGCAAGTGGTGAACGCCTTTTGGCAGAACTGCAAACAGGTAAAAGCGTTGCCTTAGTCAGCGATGCAGGGACTCCGGCAATATCTGATCCTGGTTATGAGCTGGTGGTAGATGTATTGGCTGCAGACATAAGTGTCGTGCCAATTCCAGGGGCTAACGCTGCAATCAATGGATTGATTGCTTCTGGTTTACCAACTGATAGCTTTTGTTTTGTCGGATTTTTACCACGTGAGAAGAAACAGCTAACTGATAAGTTGACAAAAATATATTCCTATCCCGAGACTTTAATCTTTTATGAAGC
>CAYZPB010000045.1:1306-7058 GCA_964480445.1 uncultured Caryophanales bacterium | reverse complement strand
TCGCTTGGCTTTTTATTACACTGTTTAGTTTTCAAAGAACAATTAAAGCAACATTAAACATGATACATTGTTTTCATAAAAATATCAACTATTTTTGTGAATTATATTATACTTTTTACAATTTTGTTGATTTATCTCTTTATACTACTGAGCAAGTCTACTCCAAAATTTATCGTCTTCAAAACCTCGACGCCAAGCAGCAATTCCTGCTAAATTATACTCTTCCATTAACTCCAGTCTTTGCTTCATAGAAACCATGTCCTCAATCCAGATGCGATATTTTACATTATTTTTCTCTAGCTCCGCATAATTGAGTTGTGTGTTACGGTCATAACCTGGTGTAATCTTGTTTTCCTCTAGCCATTTATTAGTTGCGTCCATTGAATAGGTTTTTGATTTAGCAGTAATTGTTCCATTATCGTTAGTCGTTTCCTCCCACATTCTAGTGTACAGTGGAACACCAAGAATAATTTTGTTACTTGGAACTTCTGCTAATAAATTTTCTACACCTTTTTCAACCCAGGGGATTGCAGCTACTGGTCCGGCAACTGTACTGCCTGCTGGATACTGATCATAACCCATAACAATCATGTAATCAACAATCTTTCCTAAATTAACTCGATCATAAAACATTGACCAGTTTTCGCTTTTTGAATGGAAAGTTAAGTCAAGAGAGACAGTCCGATTTTTCTCATGTAGCTTTGATGTCAGTTCGCGAACAAATTGTACAAACAGGTCCTTATCCTTTAGATATAAGTTTTCAAAATCTATATTTATGCCATCAAGCTCATATAAGTCAACATAAATCATCATCTGTTTGATTACCCTGTCTCGTAGCTGTGGATCAGTTAGCATTTTGTTAGTCAAGGCAGGCTCAAAACTATTCGAAAACAACCCCCACACTTGATAGCCACGTTCATGGGCCCAATCAACATATGCCATATCAGCGATGTTTGCAACCAGCCCGTTCTCTTTAAGACTAAACCAGGTTGGAGAAACAACCTGAACTCCCTCTAGATCACCAATTTTGCTAGTCTCCGTTCTTGCGTGCTGGTTTACATATTCCCAGACTAACTTAATCGGCTTAGCAAGCGGATCAGGGGCCACATAGATACTTTTTTCAATCTCTTTTAACTCTACACCAGTAATCTCTATCTGTTTCTTATTAGCATAACCGATTAGGCCATCCGCTGTTTCTACCCAATACCAGCCGTCTACTTCTTTCATTATAGTAAGTTTAGTAGCAATTTCAACAGTACCATAACTTGGTAAATTTAGATTCGGCCCTTCACGCAACTTAAAGGTCTTTAAAGCGACGCCCTGCAACAGAGGTTCTGTTAAATCACGCACCAGAAAGATCGAGCTCTCTTCAATATATTGAATATCTAACTCATAAAAATCTGTTAGAGGATCAGCAGCTAAAAATAATTCGTTATTGACTTTTCTTGTTGGATACGTAAAATCAAAGGCACCACTATCAGTTGTGATGATTGCGTAACCCGACAGATCATCATGCACAATTTCTGAATCAACATATTCCTTAACATAATTATAAGGCAAATATAGTGTCCCTTCATCTTGATAGCCTGTCTGCTCAACCAGTTCCCCCATATGATACATTTTGATTTCTGTAGATGGATTAATCTTCGCTTCCTGAAAATATGGCAGGTAAAAATATATCAAGGCAGCTACTGCTGCAGAGATTGCCAGCACAAATAAAATGACCACCAAAATAGTGCCTTTGCTTCTTTTTCTTCCTATTCTGCTTCGCCGTAAATCCGTCCTTCTACTCATTGTTGAACCTCCATAATATTTGGTCCCTCTTTACAATAACAAAAAAGGTCACAGTCCCCACAATTGGGTCTGCGCGCAAAACAAATGCGCCGTCCGTGCCAGATTAGTCTGTGGTGCGTGCTAATCCACTGTTCCCTAGGAATTAGTTGCATTAACTGCTCCTCAGTCGTTCGCACATCTTCACTTTCCGCTAAACCGATTCGGTTAGCTACGCGAAACACATGTGTGTCAACAGCAATAGTTGGTACACCAAAAGCCGTGCTAAGTACAACATTAGCTGTTTTACGCCCTACCCCTGGCAGCGCTTCTAATTCTAAGCGAGTTTGTGGTACAACTCCATCGTGTTTGTTTACAATAATTTTTGCCGTCTCAATAATGTTTTTGCTTTTTGTTCGATAGAGTCCTATCTGTCTTATCTCTGATTCCAATTCAGCAGTTGACAGTTTTGCAAACTGCTCCGCGGTCTTATATTTACGAAAAAGCACTTCGGTAACTTCATTAACTTTTTTGTCCGTCGCCTGGGCAGAAAGGATGGTCGCAACTAACAACTCAAAAGCTGTCTGATGATTTAATTCACAGAAAGCATTTGGGTACATTCTATCAAGTATGTTAAGAATTTTTCCTATGTCGGCTTGTCCTGTAAAGTCATTTTTTTCAAGCATAAATACCACCCAATCCATAAGTCTGTATTTATTATTATAGCTTGTTTGTAAAAAAACGCATCAAACATTTGACTAGTAACTATAATTAACATAAAGAAATGTTATAATAAGTATAACAACTTTATGCGAGGTACAGCAATGACTGAAAAAATTAATGTAAACTTAATGAAAAACGCGGCTAAGCTTTCATCTCAAGAGATTGAAAGCTATTGGCATGAAGCGCTGATTGGCGACAAGCCTGCCTATGAAACATTGAAGTACTATTATATGCAGCGCTTAATGAATATCCGGCCGCTTTATAGCGATTTTGCTGACGACTATTTCTTCCAGCTAGTCGATCTGTCTGTTAATAAAGCATTAGAAAGAGGTATAAGATTTCGCGTAGAAAATTTTGAGCCATATATGTTTTACGCAAGTCAGACCTATTTTAAATATAATGCGCTGGGTAACGATCAGACTGAATCCTTAAACATACCCTTAGATTTAATTAAGGCCTTTGCTAAACTTGAAGAAGTCTATCAACATGTGCCACAACTAGCAAAAATTAACGAGCAGCGCCAGATTGATCTAATATCATCAAGTTTTGAGTATCCAGTTTTTTCAACACGCTTGCTTTTTTATAGCTTTAAAAAGATGACAGAGAATACACTGCGCCAACTAGATATCGACTTATGCGTGGCTCTTCTACCTGCACCACAGCGTTTAGAATGGGAGATTCTCTATGAAAAGGATGCTCTGCAAATTAAAAAGTGTATTGAAAGAGAGCTAACAGCTGAGTAAATATAAAAGGAGAAATGTAATGATTACTGATTATCATGTACATCTAGAAACGGGTCCTTACAAGATGGAATGGCTGATGAAATACCTGGAAACGGCCAAGCAAAAAGGTATTACTGACCTTGGCTTTACTGAGCATGCCTACCGTTTCAAACAGACCCAACATTTATTATATAATCCCTGGATTGCTAAACGACAGACTGAAGACCTTGACGAATACATTGGCCTGATTGAAAAAGCCAAAAGTAAAGGCTTACCTGTAAAACTAGGGATTGAATTAGATTATACTCCTGGTAAAGAGTCCGAATTAGCTGAGTTTATAGGTAGTTATCCTTGGGATTATGTAATCGGCTCTGTTCACTGGCTAGGCGATTGGGGTTTTGATCTTCAAGAGATGATTGCGGGTTGGAATGAGCAGCCCATTATTAAAACATACGAGGAATATTTTGCAATAATAGAACAGATGGTTGAATCAGAGCTTTTTGATATCCTTGGTCATTTAGATGTAATTAAAGTTTTTGGTCATCGACCAGATCCTTCCGACCACAAACGCTTATTAAGCTTATACGATAGCGTCGTTGACAAAATTGTCAAAAGCGGGATCGTTGTTGAGATGAGTACAGCCGGTCTACGAAAACCCGTAAAAGAACTTTATCCTGCTCCAGAGTTAATGCAGCGCCTGTCCAAGAGGAAGGTGCCAATGATAATAAACTCAGATGCCCACCATCCAAGTCAGGTTGGTGAGTTCTATGAACAAGGCCTAAGTTATCTGAAAGAGTATGACATTAATCAAATTACGCTTTTTACTAAGCGCGTTCCTTCAATCGTAAATCTCGATTAATAATAATTTGATTTTTAAAACAATAAAGGTCAGCGACCCTTAGGGCGCTGACCTTTTAAATGTAGATTTATGAAAACTTATGGTTTAGAGCTCTACTTGATAAATATTTTCTACGCCTTTTAGGCCTTTAATCCCCTCAAGAACACTCTCTTCAGCAAGATTATCTATCATCAAAAAGGCAACTGCCTTACCACCTATTTCATTACGGCCAACCTGCATTGTTGCAATATTGACTCCAGCTTCTCCAAGCAGCTTACCAATATCACCAATGATTCCTGGTTGATCGATATGCTCCATCAGCAACAGATTTCCTGTCAATTTAAAATCAACAGTGAAACCATCTACATTAACAATCCGGGGCCCATAGCCATTAAGAATTGTTCCTGCAACCTCTTTCTCTTCTTTTGCTGTCTTAACCTTAACTGTGATCAAATTTGTATAGCCTTTAGATTTTGAAGTGCGGCTATCAATGTATTCAATCCCGCGTTCTTTGGCAAGTGTTGGTGCGTTAACGTCGTTGACCATACCAGCAGAACCAATATGTTCAGAAAACATACCTTTTAATACAGTCCTTGTTAAAGTATCAACCTCTTTGTCTACGATATCGCCCGCATAAATAATTTCAACTTTTTCTATTGCTGCAGTTAAAGTATTAGTAATCAGCTTACCTAACTTCTCAGCCAGCTCTAAATACGGTTGAATATGCGCTAGAATATCGGCAGGTATTGAAGGTAGGTTAATTGCATTTTTGAAAGGAACTCCCTTCAAAAAGTTGTAAGCCTCTATCGCCACATCAATCGCAACATTTAACTGTGCCTCAGCAGTCGACGCACCTAGGTGTGGAGTTGAAATAACTTTAGGATGATTAACTAAGGCATTGTCTTCTGCTGGCGGTTCTTCTTCATAGACGTCGATTGCTGCTGCTGCTACAATCCCGTCCTCAATCGCTTTAAGTAAAGCTTCTTCTCTAATAACTCCACCTCGCGCGCAGTTAACAATACGGACGCCCTTTTTCATTAGCGCAAATTCTTTATCATCAATAATATATTTAGTATCCTTAGTCAAAGGTGTATGTATCGTTATAAAGTCTGCATTTTTTACAACATCAGCAACTGTGCCCGTTTCAATACCTAATTGTTTAGCTCTTGCTTCAGTAACAAATGGGTCGTAACCTATAACGTCCATATTAAATGCTTTTGCTCTTGAAATTACCTCAGAACCAATTCTGCCTAAACCAATAACCCCAAGTACTTTATTGTTTAGTTCAACACCTACGTATTTTTTGCGATTCCATTGACCATCTTTTAAATCCTTGTCGGCCTGTGGAATCCATCTTGCCATACTCGCTAGCATTGCAAAACTATGCTCTGCAGTTGAGATTGTATTACCATCTGGTGCATTAATTACAACCACGCCAAGTTCAGTTGCTGCTTTGATATCAATATTATCAACACCAACACCTGCACGACCAATTACCTTAAGGTTATTGGCAGCTGCGATTACGTCACGCGAAACAGTTGTCTGGCTTCTAACAAGTAGCCCATCATATTCACCAATAACAGCTAACAGCTCTTCCTTTGTTAAATCTGTTTTAATATCTAGTTGAACATCCTCCGCTTCCGTTAACGTTTTTAAACCCACATCAGAAATCGGGTCACTTACTAAAATTTTGAACATT
>CAYZPB010000045.1:0-1206 GCA_964480445.1 uncultured Caryophanales bacterium | reverse complement strand
TAATTTATCACTTTACTCCGCTACTGTCAATCAAGCAGAAGCTTTTCCATCTCGTCTAAAACATCAGCAAAAACAGCTAAAGCATCCTGGATCGGTTCCCGTGTATTCATATCAACGCCCGCAGCTTTAAGCAACTCAATTGGATAATCGGAACCACCAGCTTTTAGAAAGTTTAGGTAACGTTCAACCGCTGGTTGCCCCTCCACTAGTATTTGTTTCGCAAGGCTAATCGCTGCAGAAAAGCCAGTTGCATATTTATAGACATAAAAATTCATGTAAAAGTGCGGAATACGCGCCCACTCAATATCAATTTGTGAATCTACTACAATTTCGGGGCCATAATACTTCAAGTTTAGCTCACGATAAACTGCACTTAATTCTACAGCTGTTAACCCCTCGCCAGCTTCTGATTTCTCATGTATAAGTTGCTCAAACTCAGCAAACATCGTCTGACGATATAAGGTCGCACGAAACTGCTCAAGATAGTGATTCAAATAGTACAAGCGTTCCTTTTTGTCAGTGGTTGTTTCTAGTAAATAGGCCATAAGTAGAGCTTCATTTAAAGTGGAAGCAACCTCAGCAACAAATATTGTATAACCAGCATATACTTGTGGTTGGTTTTTGTTAGAATAATAAGAGTGCATAGAATGTCCCAACTCATGAGCCAGTGTAAACATGTCATTAACTTTACCTTGGTAATTCATCAGTATATAAGGATTAGTAGCATAGGTCCCCCAGGAATATGCACCACTCGTTTTTCCCTCGTTTTCATAAACATCAATCCAGCGAGAATTAAGCCCTTGCACCATATCATTTATATATTCCTCGCCAAGCGGCCCTAAGGCTGTTTGTAGTTTTCTAATAGCATCTCCATAGCTTAGCTTTAGCTCTATTTCGTCAATTAGTGGTGTATATAGGTCATACATATGTATTTCATCTAATTGTAGCACCTTTTTTCGTAGGTCAATGTAACGATGCAGTAAGGGTAGCTGCTCATTAACTGTATCGATCAATTGATTGTAAACTGTCAGCGGTACATTATCCGGAAATAATGAAGCCTCAATCGCTGATGGGTACTTTCTAACGCGCGCATAAAAAATATTCTTTTTCACTTCATTGTTTAAGGTCGTCCCAAAAGTATTAATCAGACTTTGGTAACTACTGTAAAACTTTGTAAAAGCTTCTTTGCGAACCTCACGATTGCTG
>CAYZPB010000044.1:0-7152 GCA_964480445.1 uncultured Caryophanales bacterium | reverse complement strand
CAGTTCCTTCCTGTGGTTTTTCCATAGCAGAATCAGGCAGAACTATTCCACTTGCGGTTGTCTCTTCCTTTTTCATCGGTTGAACAGCCACACGGTCTCCTACCGGTTTAAACATACAAAGCCCTCCTCATTCAAATTCTCTTATATTATTTTTCGAATATTTTAGCACTCAATCAAGTTGAGTGCTAATAATTATATATTACTATTAAATTGAAAACATTTCAAGTACTATTTATATTATTAAAAACTTTCTTCTTCAGATTTCTCAACTAGCTCTTCACTCGGCCCCTCCAGTCGTTCCTTCCGTTTGCGCGATGCGGCTTTTGAAAGCCAGATGCTAATTTCATAAAGCGCAATCAGCGGCAAGATGACCATTACATCAGAAATAAAGTCTGGCGGCGTAATCAACACACCAGTAATAACTAATATTAGGTAGGCATATTTACGAACACGAATTAGGAAAGCTGGTGAAAGCACGCCAATTTTTGTTAGAAAAACAACGACAATCGGCAGCTGGAATAAGAGCCCAAAAGGGAATATTAGCTTAAACATAAAAGAGAAATATTGTGAGATACCAAACATCTCGTTAACTTCCAGAATATCGGTAATTAGTAAGAGAAATTTAATAACCATCGGAAACAAGATGAAGTATCCGAAAGAAATTCCCAGTAGGAAGACTAGAAAAGCTAGCGGAATATACCATCTTGTCGATTTTTGTTCTTTTGTTGTAAGTCCTGGTGCAACAAAGCGCCAGATCTGGAATAAAATAAATGGTAGTGTAGCAACAAAGGCGATTGCAAATGCCATCTTCATGTAAATTAGAATCGCATCAGCAACATTAAAGACATGCCATTCTATATTCTCCATCGCTGGACTTGCACGGAAAAAATCTATTAAATAAGGTGTAATAAAAAATCCAATAATAAATGTGCCGAAAAATACAACTGCTATCCAGATCAATCTATTCCTAAACTCACTTAAGTGGCCTAGTAAGGTCATTTTTTTAGATTCTTTTGTCATCTCTTTTGTAATCTCTTTTGCCATCTCTTTTCCTTCCCTCCATAAAAACAGTATTCCCCTTTTTTCTATCTCTAAGCAATACTATGCACTCTTTAACAATACTACAAGCTCTGTTCCTCTATCACTCTAGATCTGTAGCTGCGCCGTCTTTAATGTAATAAATCAAGGTCTGTAACTCAAGTGTTAAATCCACATTATGTGTAACTATCTCCTCAGGTAGATTAAGAATAATTGGTGTCAAGTTCAATATACCTTTAACGCCGGCAGCTGCGAGTCGATTCGCAATCTCTTGTGCACTATCTGCTGGAACTGTCAAAATCGCTACATCAACTTCATAGGTAGCCATAATCTCTTCTAATCGGTCAACAGCATAAATTGGCACATCCGCCAGCTCACGATTAATAACTGATGGATTAATATCAAAGGCAGCAACAATATTCGTATTGCGACTACGATAATAATTATATTGCATTATTGCACGACCAAGATTGCCTGCGCCAACTATCACAATATTCACCTGAACATCATGTCTAAGAAACTCTCTGAGAAAATTAAATACATAGCTCACATTGTAGCCATATCCTTTTCGCCCTAACTCTCCCAGATATAAAAGATCACGGCGAATCGTCGCTGAGTCAATCTGTAACTCCTTACTTAGTTGCGTTGATGAAACGCGTTGAACACCCAGGATATGTAGTTTCTCGAAATACCGATAATAAAGCGGCAGTCGTTTCGCCGTAACTCGTGGTATTTTATTTTCCGTTGACATTAAAATCAACTCCCTCTGCCATAATTGCATCTAACATAATATCATGTTCTTCTATTTTTACTGGTAATCTTTCTACTACTTGTTCCTTAAAGCCGACACCAACTGTATATGGCTTTTTAGCAGTTTTTTGGGGTCTGCTTTTGTCTGCAATTTTCTCTCCAAGGAAACGATCGTAATAACCGCCACCATAACCAATTCGATAACCCTGCTGATCAAAAACAATTCCAGGAACTAATATTACATCAATTTCAGTAATTATAAAAGGCTTTTTCCCATTTATGCGTGGTTCCATAATACCATATTTGCCCGCAACTAGTTCCTCCCCTTTTTCCACTGGCCAAAAGCCTAAACCCTTATTAATCCGCTCGACTCGTGGTAAGAGCATTTGTTTCCCCGCTGTCCAGCCTGCTTCCAATACCGCATCTAAGTCCAGCTCGCTACCGTGCGCCCGATAAAGCGCCACCACCTCAGCCTGTTTGAACCACTCACTAGCGATTATTTCTTGGGAAATAAGCTCGCTTTGGCGCGCACGTTCACCTTCCCTGAGTTGATCGCGGCGAGCAAGATAGTTTTTGCGCAGAGTAGCTTTATCAAGCTCACTAATGCTCTCCTCTGATAAGGCTAGATTAGCTATGCCATTAAGATCAAGACTGCTAAATCTCTGGTTAATGTAATAATAATAGGCAACACTCCCAATCATCGCCGCATTATCTGTGCAGTAATCAAGTTTGGGAATTGTTAGCTTAAAGTTAAGGTGCTCCGACTTCTCGGTCAAAGCCGCTCGCAAACTGCTGTTAGCAGCAACGCCACCGGCAACAATAAGATTATTCGCGCCTTTTTCCTGTAAGGCTAGCAGAGCTTTATCAACTAGCGTATCTACTACGACTTGCTGAAAACTAGCAGCTAAGTCTTCCGCTATCACGGTCTCCCCACGCTGCTCAGAATTATGTACAAAATTTATTACAGCAGATTTTAATCCACTGAAACTAAAGTCGAAAGGATTATCCATCTGTGCCGTGGGTAAAGGAATATTCGCTTCTCCTTTAGCTGCTAAACGGTCAATCTGTGGCCCACCTGGATAGGGCAAATCTAAGATGCGCCCAACCTTATCATAGGCTTCGCCTGCTGCATCATCTTGCGTCTCTCCTAGTAGCTCAAAACTTAAATGATCCCGCATATAAATTAGCTCGGTATGTCCACCGGACACAATCAGAGCAACTAGCGGAAACTCTAAAGCTTTCTGCAGGTGATTAGCATAGATATGTCCCGCAATATGATGAACACCGATTAGCGGGATTCCAAGAACAAAAGAGAGAGTTTTGGCTGCAGCAATGCCTACCAGTAACGAGCCGATTAAACCCGGCCCATAAGTAACTGCAATCGCTGAAAGCTGATTTTTATCTAGCTTAGCTTCAACTAGTGCCTGCTCGATTAGCAGAGTAATTACCTCAACATGCTCACGCGAGGCAACCTCCGGTACAACTCCACCGTAGGCCTTATGAATATCAATCTGCGATGAAACAAGATTAGTAAGCACCTCGCTACCATTACGAACAATGGCTACCGAGGTCTCGTCACAGCTTGTTTCGATTGCTAAGATATATACTTTTTCACTGGTCATTTTCCCTTTGACCGTTAGTTCACCCATTATAAATTCACCCACATAATTATCGCATCCTCACGCGGATCGGTATAATAATTTCTACGCAGACCAGATCTAACAAAGTTTAGCTTCTCATACAGTGCAATCGCGGCAGTGTTGGATTTGCGCACCTCAAGTGTCATCCGCAGGGCACCCCGCTCTTTGGCAAGTAACATCATCTGCCGAACTGCAAGCTCGGCAATCTGTTGCCGGCGCGCTTTAGGATGAACTGCAATGTTAGTGATATGTGCTTCATCAACAATAATCCACATCCCCATGTAGCCAACAACTTCGCTCCCTTGTTCCATTACTATATAATAGGAAATAATATTACGGTCCAGCTCATCAACAAAAGCCTGACGCGGCCAAGGTGTTGAAAACGACTCTTTTTCAACAGCAATAATGCTGTCAAGATCCATAATTGTCGCTCTTCTTATATTTATTGTTTTTGGATCCTTACTCAGGATTTCTCTTTTTTCTATCATCTTATTTCCCTCTAATTTACCGTTTTTTCATCTTTTCTGCATAGGCTAACTGCAAATAAGTCGGGCTAAGTGTATGCAGGTCAGCTAGCTCGCCTGCTAAATACTGCTGATAACCTAGGAGACCCAGCACACTAGGGCGGGGTAGTTCATAATCTGCAGCAGCTAGGTCAACCATCTCATTCCAAGCCGATAAAGTTTCCTTATGCTTAGCAATATCTGCCCCAACAAAAATCACTCGCGACTCCGCAAGCTCTGCCTGAGCAAGCAGATTTTTAATCTCCGGCAGCCAGTCTGCTAGTGGCATAATTCTCTCCGCCAGCACTTCTTGAAACTGTTTTCCTTTATCCTTGAAACTTGCACTAAACAAACCTGTGTAAACTTCTCCACGCCTTGCATCAATAATTGGCGCAATCGCCCCACCATAGTGTCGTAAGGGATAAGCCATCATCGCCAGCGTCGAAACTGCTACTAGCGGTACACCGAGCGTCCAGGCATAGGTTTTCGCAGTAGTTACTCCTACGCGCAGGCCAGTATAGGAGCCGGGGCCTTTTGCCACAACAAGCAGCTCAATCTCCTCTGGTTGCCAACCAGCAGTCGCAAAGACCTGCTCAATCGTTGGCATCAACCTAATTGAGTGATTAATTTTCAGATTGGTAATCGACTCGACAATAAGCTGTTCGCCTTCAAGTAAAGCAACACCTAAGGTCTGTGTCGACGTATCAATAGCTAAAATTTTCATTGGCGTAAAGCACCTCACAAATTTCTTCATAACGCGCACCGAGCGGGCGTAGTATCAATATCCGTTCTTCTTCTGTTAGTGAGCATTCATTCAGTAGCTGTACTGCTAAATATTCCTCAGGCAATAAATCCTGGATAATCTCCGCCCACTCAACTACGGTAACTCCATCACCATAGAAATATTCATCAAAATCAATACCGCCGCTACCATCAGCCAAGCGGTAAACATCCATATGATAAAGCTGTAGCCTTCCCGCATATTCTTTAATAATTGTAAAAGTAGGGCTATTAACCACACCCGCAATGTCTAAACCACGAGCTATCCCTTGCGCAAAGGTCGTTTTGCCTGATCCGAGTTCACCGTCTAAGGTTACGACACTACCAGCAAAAAGTAACCTTGCTAAAGCAGCTCCAAACTGTTGGGTCTGAGCAGCACTGCTCATTTTGAATTTATATTCCTTGATAGCCAAGCTCGTTCACTCCTGTCAGACTACAAACATCTTTCCAGAATGTTTTTAACATCCTCATAATATAACTTTCTGAAGGTTCCAAGTGGTCCTGCTGCAGTTGCACGTTTTGCCATTTTGTCGATTGCCTCAGCAGGAATGTCAAACTCCTGCATGGTCTGTGGCGCACCGATTAATTCAAAAAACTTAGCTGTTCGGCGAATGCCCTCAAGTGCCAGCGCGCGGTCAGTCATTCCCTCCGGATCAACATTCCAGACCTTGAGAGCATACTGCTTAAACTTCTCAATGCCATCGTCCATCACATAACGCATCCAGTGTGGCAGGATAATTGCCAAGGCAGCACCATGTGGTACATCATAGAGGCCACTCAGCTGATGACCGATTCCATGTGATGCCCAGTCCCCTTCAACACCAAGCTTTGTAATACCATTAAGGGCAAAAGTACCACTCAATAGAATATTCGCTCGCGACTCATAATCATTCGGATCAGCAAGTACCGCAGCTGTATTCTCAATTACCGTGACAAGAATTGCTTCACAAAAACGGTCTTGCAGTGGCGTCTTCCCTGTATGACTAAAGTACTGCTCAAAAACATGTGCCATTATATCGACAATGCCGTTCACTGTATCCGCTCGCGGTACCGTATAGGTGTAACAAGGATCAAGAATTGAAAATGACGGAAACTGATGGATACTGCTGTAGCCTTTTTTCTCCATTGTCTCCATATTAGTCGCTACAGAATTACCGTTCATCTCTGAACCTGTCGCTGCTAAGGTAAGCACTGCACCGATTGGTAAAGCCGCTTCGACTTTTGCCTTGTGCAAATAAAAATCCCAGACATCACCATCATAGAGTGCACCGGATGCAATTGATTTTGCCGCATCAACAACACTTCCACCACCTACTGCTAACACAAGCTCGACGTCATTCTCCTTACAAAGGCGTATACCTTCACGAACAGATTCGAGCCGCGGATTCGAATCTACGCCTTCCAGTTCATAGATTGTGCATTTGTCAGAAAGAAGTGAAATGACCTCATCATATAGTCCACTCCGTTTCACACTTCCTTTACCGGTTACAAGTAAAAGGCGGTTCCCATATTGTAAAACTTCTGTCGGCAAGTGACTAAGCTGTCCCTCACCGAAAATCAGTTTTGTTGGATTATGAAAAATAAAATTATCCACTTTCTCCACTCCTCATTAAGTATTTGTGTTATCTACCTAAGTATTTGTTCCTAAGTCTTTGTTTCATCTATCTATTATAATATAAAACTATCTTGTTTTCTTACTTTCAACAGATTAATAATTTTTTTCGAACACTTAACTGCTTTTATTTGTTGTTTTGCGATAAGTTGCGAGCTTTGTTAAGAATAAGACCCTGATATTTTTCCATTTTTACAAAATCGATCAGAGAAATGGTATAATTTCACTAAAGACAGGCATGGAAGAAGGTAAGATTATGAATGAAAATAATAATGAACGCGAACAATCTTTCATAAAAAGGAATGCGGGTGCCCTAGTTGCTATTATCTTTGGTCTCTTAACGATAATTGGCGCTATTTTTATTATGTACGTCAATACTTATGCTAAAGCTGATGAAGTTGCAATTCATGCAATCAATCATAGTGAAATCGTGGAAGTTACAATTGATGATGCGCTAATCATTTTCGAGCCACCCACTACAGGGGTGAAAACAGGCATCATTTTCTATCCTGGTGGTAAAGTCGAGGCTCATGCTTATGCGCCCTTGCTGCAAAATCTAGCTAGTGAGGGTTACCTTACGGTTATCTATCAAATGCCCTATAATCTAGCAATTTTAAAGCCAGGTGCAGCTGATACTGTAATGAAACACTTCCCAGAAATTCAAAATTGGTACATCGGCGGACATTCACTTGGCGGTGTAGCTGCATCTTCCTACGCTAGCAAAAATGCTGATAAACTTGCGGGTTATTTCGCACTTGCTTCTTACCCGTCGAGCGATCTAAGTGAGCAACCACTGAATATGCTCTCCATTTATGGTACTAATGACGAG